>NZ_CBFIIF010000029.1:0-25445 GCF_965662665.1 Congregibacter sp.
ATTTACGACGCTGCAAACACTGCTCTGCGATCGGGCGCTGGCTCAGGCTCAAGTGGTAGTGCATCGGGATTTTCATGCCCGAAACCTAATGCTACTGGACGATGGGGCTCTCGCGACCATTGATTTTCAGGACGCTGTGCTGGGCCCGCTCACCTACGACCCCGTGTCGCTGCTCAAAGACTGCTATCTGCGCTGGCCAGACGCTCAGGTTCGGGACTGGGCACTCAGGCATCGAGAGCGTCTGCACGCACGAGGGATTGCCGTCCCAGCAGCAGATGACTTTGTGATGGACTTTGATTTCATGGGTTTGCAGCGGCATATCAAGGTGCTGGGAATTTTTGCGAGGCTTTACCTGCGTGATGGCAAGCCGGCCTATCTCGGTGATCTTTGCCGAGTGATGGGCTACGTGCAATCGGCGCTGGCGACTTACCCTCATATCCCTGCGTTGGCAGACTTTGCCGCTTGGTTTGATCAACATGTCGTGCCTGCTGCCCGCCAACAAGCGTGGTTCCATGAGTCTGAGTAGCGCACCCTCGGCTAGCGCGGTCACCACGGCCATGCTTTTGGCTGCGGGTAAGGGCGAGCGCATGCGGCCCCTGACGCTCGAAAAACCCAAACCCTTGCTCCCGGTCGCGGGCAAGCCGTTGATCGAATATCACATCGAGGCGCTCGTAAGAGCAGGCATCCGAGATATCGTTATCAATGTCTCATGGCTTGGCGAGCAGATCGAGGCGGACTGCGGCGACGGCACTCGCTGGGGCTGCACGATTCAGTACAGCCGCGAAGAAGAGCCTCTGGAGACTGCAGGGGGCATCATTCAGGCCTTGCCTCTCCTCGGCGATGAGCCCTTTTTGCTGGTTAATGCAGATATCTGGACCGATTTTGCCTTTGATGACTTGCTCAGCGTTGTCTTGCCCTCGGCTGCTGCGCATCTGGTGTTTGTCGATAACCCAGTGCACAACAGGGCTGGCGACTTTAGTTTGGATCGTGGTCAGGTGCAGCTGGATTCAGAAGATACGCTCACCTATGCCGGCATAGGTCTGTATGATTCGCGTTTCTTTGACGGTTACGGCAGGGGTAAGCGGCCATTGCTTCCTTTACTGATGCAGGCAATAGAAGAGAAACGTCTATTTGCGCAGCATTTTACCGGTCGCTGGACTGATGTAGGAACACCCGAGCGGCTCCAGGCCCTGGAGTGTGAACTGACTTAGCCAGGGCCGTCAGGCGCGCCCGGATAACAACCGAGACAAACAGAACAGGACCAACAGGACAAAGCATGAGTGACTATCTGATTGCCCCATCGATACTTTCCGCTGACTTCGCGCGCCTCGGCGAGGAGGTCGACAATGTACTGGCTGCAGGGGCCGACGTTGTGCACTTCGACGTCATGGACAATCACTACGTCCCCAATCTCACCATCGGTCCCATGGTCTGCAAGGCCCTGCGCAAGCATGGTGTTACGGCGCCCATCGATGTGCATCTCATGGTGTCTCCTGTGGATCAGCTCATCGGTGACTTTGCCGAGGCCGGGGCGAGCTATATTACGTTTCATCCGGATGCCTCGACTCATGTCGATCGCTCCCTGCAGATGATTCGCGACGCGGGCTGTAAGGCGGGTCTTGTGTTGAATCCGCATGTGGGGATGGATGATCTGACCTACGTCATGGATAAGCTGGACATGATCCTGCTCATGTCTGTGAACCCGGGTTTTGGCGGCCAGTCTTTTATCCCGTCGACCCTGACCAAACTGCGAGAAGCCCGAGCGCTTATTGATGCGTCCGGGCTGGATATTCGTCTGGAAGTGGATGGTGGCGTGACGCCGGCAAATATTGCGGAGATCGCAGCTGCGGGTGCGGATACCTTTGTGGCGGGATCAGCCATCTTTGGTAAACCCGATTACGCAGCGGTCATTGACGAGATGCGCGCTGCGTTGGCTGGCGTTTAGCCCCCTCGGAGCACTTGCCAAGTGCCTTGCCGTGGCTACAATGGACACATGATTACTGGAACTCAATTTATTCGACTTGGCGTGGCTCTGGCGCACTTGGCAAAGGGCCCAGTCATGCGAGAGACGACCATGCGGGAGACGACGCGCTGGCGATGGTGAATTCCCGGGCTTTTTCTGGCCCTCACTTATCTGCGTGATGTCGCACAACCCGTAACTCGCTTTCCAGGACCACCCCATGACAACTGATGATTTTGCCGCACTGGCCGCCCAGGGCTTCAACCGCGTGCCCGTGCACCGAGAAGTCCTCGCTGACTTTGACACTCCCCTCTCTACCTACCGCAAGCTTGCCGAAGGCCCGTACTCTTATCTGTTCGAATCTGTGGAGGGCGGCGAAAAGTGGGGTCGATACTCGATCATTGGCCTTCCCTGTCGCGAGCTGATCAAGGTGTTCGGCCATCGCGTCGAAAGCTGGGTCGACGGCGAATGTATCGGGACGGAGGAAGTGGCTGATCCTTTGGACTTTGTCGAGGCTTACCAGCAGTGGTTTAAAAGCCCTGATCAGGATGCGCTGCCGGTGTTTCATGGTGGCCTCGTGGGCTACTTTGCTTACGACACGGTGCGCTATGTAGAACCACGCTTGGCGGATAGCTGCCCCGAAGATCAACTCCACACCCCCGACATTTTGCTCATGCTGTCTGAAGAGGTTCTGGTCTTTGACAACCTGGCAGGCACTTTGCGCGTTGTCGTAAACGTCGACCCCGCTGTAGACGGTGCACTTGAGATGGCGAATGCCCGCCTGGATACCTTGGTGGCCTCGCTGGATGCGCCGCTGGCACCACTGCCGCGGGTGTCTCTTGCCGGAGCAGATGGCAGTGCTCACGAAGCCAAAGCGCAATACAGCCTGAGTCAGGGTGAATACGAGGCTGCAGTTGAGAAAGTCAAAGAGTATGTTTTGGCGGGAGATGCGATGCAGGTTGTGCCGTCTCAGCGCATGACAGTGCCCTTTGCCGCGCCGCCTCTTAATCTGTATCGCGCCTTGCGCAACCTCAATCCCTCGCCCTATTTGTATTTTCTCGATCTGGATGAATTTCAGGTGGTGGGATCTTCGCCGGAAATTCTGGTGCGAGCCGAGCAGGGTAAGGTCACGGTACGGCCCATCGCCGGGACGCGCCACCGGGGCAAGACCGCGGCAGAGGATGATGCTCTGGAAGCGGAGCTGTTGGCGGATCCCAAAGAGGTCGCCGAGCACCTGATGCTGATCGATCTCGGGCGCAACGATGTGGGTCGCATTGCCCAGACCGGCACTGTAGATCTCACGGAGAACATGTTGGTCGAGCGCTACTCCCATGTGATGCATATCGTGTCCAATGTCGAAGGCCAGTTGCAGGAGGGTCTCTCGTCCATGGACGCGCTCCGCGCCGCATTGCCTGCGGGTACGCTCAGTGGTGCGCCAAAAATTCGCGCCATGGAAATCATTGATGAGTTGGAGCCGGTCAAACGCGGTATCTATGGCGGCGCCGTCGGCTACCTGTCGTGGGCGGGGGACATGGATACCGCCATCGCGATTCGTACGGCGGTACTCAAGGACGGTGAGCTTCACATACAGGTGGGCGCAGGAGTAGTTGCAGATTCTGTTCCGAGCACCGAGTGGCAGGAAACCTTGAACAAAGCCCGGGCAATTTTGCGCGCCGCCGCCATGGTTGATGCCGGGGAGCAAAGCCCATGCTGATCATGATTGATAATTACGACTCCTTTACCTACAACGTGGTGCAGTATCTGGCGGAGCTCGGTGCTGACGTGCAGGTATTTCGCAATGATGAAATCACTGTGGAAGAAATAGCTGAGCTGGCACCGGAGCGAATTGTGATCTCTCCGGGGCCCTGCACGCCCAATGAAGCCGGTATTTCCATGCAGGCAATCCGCGAGTTCGCGGGCACCTTGCCTGTGCTGGGTATATGCCTGGGCCATCAGAGCCTCGGACAGGTGTACGGTGGTGAGGTAGTGCGCGCGCGGCGGGTTATGCACGGTAAAACATCCGAGATTCACCACGATGGCAGCGGTGTGTTTACCGGGCTGCCTTCGCCGTTTGTTGCCACGCGCTACCACTCCTTGGTTGTGGATAGAGACAGTCTGCCGGGTGACTTTACTGTCACTGCCTGGACCGTTGATGAGTCCGGTGAGGTGGATGAGATTATGGGTTTGCGGCATCGTGACACGGGCGCTGAAGGTGTGCAGTTCCACCCCGAATCAGTGCTTAGTGAGCATGGTCATGCGCTGCTCAAGAACTTTCTGGAGCAGAGCGTACCCCAGAGCAACGCAGCGGGCACCGTAGAGAATTAGCTGAGGAGTAGCTGATGGATATTCAGCAGGCGCTTGCACGCGTCGCAGAGCAAAACGATCTCACCCAGGACGAAATGGCCTCGGTCATGAGTCAGATTATGTCCGGGGATGCGACGGATGCGCAGATTGGTGGCCTGTTGATGGCTTTGCGCATCAAGGGCGAAACCATCGACGAGATAGCCGGAGCCGCGGGGGTAATGCGCGATCTGGCAACGCCGGTGTCCGTGCACGGTGAATACCTGGTTGATCTGGTGGGTACCGGAGGCGATGGCGCAAATTTGTTTAACGTCTCGACCGCATCCTGCTTTGTGGTCGCCGCTGCCGGGGCGCAGGTTGCAAAGCATGGTAATCGCTCGGTCTCCAGCACTAGCGGCAGCTCCGACGTGCTTGAGGCTTTAGGGGTGCCCTTGGATCTTGCTCCAGAACAGGTGGCGCGAGCTATCGAGGACGTAGGTCTGGGCTTTATGTTCGCACCGGCCCACCATAGTGCCATGCGCTACGCTATCGGCCCTCGGCGCGAGCTGGGTTTGCGTACGCTGTTTAATCTCTTGGGGCCCCTGACAAATCCTGCGCAGGTCAAACGCCAGCTGTTGGGCGTGTACGACGCGGCCCTGTGTGAGCCTCTGGCCCACGCCCTCAAGGCCCTGGGTAGCGAGCACGCCATGGTGGTGCACTCAGAAGATGGACTGGACGAAATTTCCATTGCGGCACCCACAAGCGTTGCAGAGCTGCGTGACGGAAAGGTGAAGTGCTACACCATTAGTCCCGACGATTTTGGTTTGGCTGTGTCTGATCTTAGCGGCTTGTCGGTGGATTCGGCGCAGGCTTCGGCGACGCTGATTCGCGCCGCGCTATCCGGTCGATCAAGCACTGACAGCGACACGGATCCCGAAAAGGCCCGACAGATTATTGCGCTGAACGCTGGGGCGACGATTTATGTCGCCGGCATTGCGTCATCCCTTGCCGACGGCATTGCCCTTGCGGAGGATCTTCTTTCTACGGGGCAGGCAGCGGAAAAGCTCAAGGCCTTTGTGGATGTGACGCAGCTGATGCGAGAGGAAAAAGGCGCATGAGCACCTCACTGCCAGACGTCTTGCAGAAAATTCTGGCGCGCAAGGCAGAAGAAATTCAGGAGCGGCAAGCTAAAACATCGCTATCGGATCTTGAGTCGGTGATGGCCGATCAGGGCCCTGCGCGAGGCTTTACTTCTGCGATGCAGCGCCAAGCCAACCGCGGAGCCCCAGCGGTGATCGCCGAAGTCAAAAAGGCATCCCCCAGTAAGGGTGTTATTCGACCTGACTTTGAACCTGCGGTGATTGCGGCGCAGTACCAGCGGGGCGGCGCGACCTGTCTCTCGGTGCTTACCGATGAGGATTTCTTTCAGGGAAGTGACGCCTATCTACAGGCCGCCAGGTCAGCCTGCGAACTTCCGGTGCTCCGTAAGGATTTCACCATTGACCCTTACCAAATTGCTGAGGCGAGGAGCATTGGTGCCGATGCGATTCTATTGATCGTCGCGGCCTTGGATGCGAGCAAGCTTCGCGAGCTGGCAGCCACAGCAGCGCACTACGGTCTGGATGTGTTGGTCGAGGTTCACGACCAGGCCGAGCTTGAGCTCGCGTTGGAGTTGGATTCACCGCTGCTGGGTATCAACAATCGAAACCTGCGCAACTTTGAGACGAGTCTTGATACTTCTTTAGGGCTGCTCCCCAAGATTCCCGACGACAAGCTTGTTATCACCGAAAGCGCCATTCACACGCGCGAAGATGTGCTGAAAATGCGTGGGGCCGGTGTACCAGGGTTTCTCGTGGGCGAGGCGTTTATGCGCGCCGACGATCCGGGCGATGCACTGCGAGAGCTGTTCGCTCCCTAAGGAAGCTGAGTCACCGTTTAGTGACTGGCGTAGACCACGATGGTCTTGCCAGACACGGCTACCAGCCCTTCCTGCTCTAAGGTCTTGAGTACGCGTCCGGCCATCTCCCGAGAACATCCCGCAATCTTGCCCAGCTCCTGACGGGTAATCTTGATTTGCATGCCGTCCGGATGGGTCATGGCATCGGGCTGCTTGGACAGGTCGATGAGCGTGTGGGCAATGCGGCCCGACACATCCACAAAGGCCAGATTTTTCAGCTTGAAGGTGGTTTTACGCAGGCGACTGGACATCTGCGCCGCAATGCCAAACAGAATGTCAGGGAACTGCGCTTTGATTTTGATAAAACGCTCATAGGAGATTTCGGCGATCTTACTCGCTTCGCGGGTAGTGACTTCAGCGCTGCTGGTTTCGTCTTCAGCGCCAAACAATCCCATCTCGCCAAAGAAGTCCCCAAGATTCAAATAGCTGACCACCATTTTATGGTCCTGGTCCTGCTCGTCTTCGACCATGACCGATACGGATCCGTCGAGGATCAGGTAGAGCTTATCGCTTTGCTCTCCCTCACGAATGATTGTCTTTCCTTTTGCGTAGTCATGCGTTTCACAAAAGCGCAGAAAATCTTCGACATTGGGTATGGCGTGTAAGAGCTGGGGGCGAAGCATAAAACTACCCTTCAGTTTCCGGTGCGCAGAGTGTACCTCGGGATCCAGGCCACGCAAATCCCACAGAGGCTTCGGGTTAATGGTGTCTGTGCTACATTCGCGTCCCATCTTTTGAGCTAGAGGAGTTACTGTCGTGGAGACCACCGTTAAATGGATGGATGGAGCGATGTTTGTCGGAGAGTCTGGTTCCGGACACTCCGTTGTCATGGATGGGCCTGAAGATTTGGGAGGCCGCAATCTTGGGCCACGACCCATGGAAATGCTCCTTCTTGGTACGGGAGGCTGTGCCATGTATGACGTCATGAGCATGCTCACGAAATCACGTCAGGCGGTACAGGATTGCCGAGTGGAAATTCAGGCTGAGCGTGCCGATGCGGTTCCCGCGGTTTTCACGAGCATCAACATGCACTTTGTCGTCAGCGGTGCCGGTCTGAAAGACAGTCACGTAAAGCGCGCGGTAGAACTCTCCGCAGAAAAGTACTGCTCGGCATCCATCATGTTAGGCGCAGCAGGGGTTGAGATTACCCACAGCTATGAGGTGGTCGATAGCGAGGCTGCGTAAGTACTTGTCAGGCGCTGTAAAGCCGGCGCTCTAAATACGCTGGTTTAGATGTAGTAGCTGCTACGGGTCATCACCTGTGACAGCGCAGTCATGGCGCTTTTGACCGGCCGCGGAAAGTTTTGCCCGCCCGCCGCGAGTGCGTTTTCACCGTGGCGTTCTTCGTCTTCGAGCATTTGCTGCAGTATCAACCGGGAGCGACGATCGTCTTCGGGTAATTGACGTAGGTGATCCTTGAGATGCGCGCAGACGCGCTCCTCGGTGGCGGCCACAAATCCCAAACTTACCGCATCGCCAACCGCTCCCGCGAGGGCGCCAATGGCAAAGGACAGGCCATACCAGGCCGGATTGAGAACGCTGGGTCGGCTATTGAGTTGTCGCAGTCGCTCCTCGCACCACACCAGGTGATCGACTTCTTCGGCAGCGGCTTCCTGCATCTCTTCGCGTACCGTGGGTAGCTTGGCGGTGAGTGCCTGACCTTGATACAGCGCCTGCGCACAGACTTCGCCGGTATGGTTAACGCGCATGAGCGCCGCGACGTGTTTTTGGCTCTTATCATCCAGATCGGATTCGCTATGCCCCCGGGCGGGCGACGGTCGCCCGGCCGTGTTGCCGCGGCTGCTTAGGGTGCGCATCACCGTATCAGCTTCGCTGATGAGCTTATCAAGAGCTGTCAGGCGTCGGGTCACGGTTTTGTGTTCACAGTCTGGTTGCCATTAGAGGTACCAATACAATTGCCAGTTTAAGCGTTGTCCTGATGATAGCGCTCGATGGCGCGCCAACCAATATCCTTGCGAAGCGTCATGCCTTCCCAACTGACTTTGGCCGCAGCTTCATAACAGCGATCCCTGGCGTCGGCGATGTTGTTTCCAAGAGCGGTGACGCATAAGACCCGACCACCGCTGGTGCGAATGTCGCCGGATTCCGGATCCACAGCAGTGCCCGCATGAAAAACCTTGCAGTCAGCTTGCTGCTCGTCGTCCAGACCGCCGATGGTCAGTCCCTTGGAATAACTGCCGGGATAACCGCCCGCGGCCAGTACTACGCCCATGGAGGGGCGGGTGTCCCAGCGCGCCTCTTGATCGGCGAGGGTGCCGTCGATAGCGGCATCGCACAGACTGTCCAGATCGCTGCGCAAACGCAGCATGATGGGTTGAGTTTCAGGGTCGCCAAAACGGCAGTTGAATTCGATAACCTTGGGCGCGCCGTCTGCGGTGATCATCAGGCCGGCATACAGAAATCCCACATAGCGATGACCCTCGGCCGCCATACCACGCACGGTGGGCATAATGACCTCGTCCATGACCCGCCGATGCACCGCCTCTGTGACCACGGGCGCTGGCGAGTAGGCTCCCATGCCGCCGGTATTGGGGCCGGTGTCGCCCTCGCCAATACGTTTGTGATCCTGGCTGCTCGCCATGGGCAATACGGTCTCGCCGTCGCTGATGACGATAAAGCTGGCTTCTTCGCCTTCTAAAAATTCTTCGATCACCACGCGACAGCCCGCATCGCCAAAGGCATTCCCCGAGAGCATATCGGTCACGGCGGCTTCGGCCTGCTCCAGGGTTTCTGCGACGATGACACCCTTGCCGGCGGCCAAACCGTCTGCCTTAACCACAATGGGAGCGCCTTGCTCTCGAAGGTAGCTAAGCGCTGCATCAAGCTCAGTAAAGGTCGCGTAGGCCGCCGTGGGAATATTCTGACGGGCTAAAAAGTCCTTGCTGAATGCCTTGGAACCTTCCAGCTGTGCGGCGCCAGCGCTGGGACCAAAGCAGCGCAGACCCTGCTCTTCAAAGTAATCCACCACACCTGCAACCAGTGGCACCTCGGGACCGACGACGGTGAGCCTCACCTGCTGTGCTTTGGCAAAGGCACAAAGCGCCGCGAAATCCGCAAGATCAATATCCACGTTCTCAAGCTTGGGCTCGAAGCCGGTGCCGGCGTTGCCAGGTACGACAAACACCTTGGCGACGCGGGACGACTGCGCCAGTTTCCAGGCCAGGGCATGTTCCCGGCCTCCGCTACCCAATACCATGACATTCATCGCGTGTGTGCTCTGCTCTAATGCGTTTTGTGCGAGTTGTTTAACGAGTTGGTCGGTGCTTATTAGTGCCGGAAGTGCCTGACACCGGTAAACACCATGGCCATGTCGTGCTCGTTGGCAGCAGCGATGACTTCTTCGTCCCGCATGGAGCCGCCGGGCTGAATGACAGCGCTGATGCCCGCCGCAGCGGCGTTATCAATGCCATCGCGAAAGGGGAAAAACGCATCGGAGGCCATCACCGATCCGGGAACCTTGAGGCCCGCATGCTCTGCTTTGATGACGGCGATGCGCGCTGAATTTACCCGACTCATTTGACCGGCGCCCACGCCTACCGTTTGCTCGTCGCTGGCATAGACGATGGCATTGGACTTCACATACTTGGCAACCTTCCAGGCAAACAAAAGATCTCGTGCCTGTTCTTCGGTGGGGAGTCGCTTGCTCACCACTTTGAGATCATCGGGATTGATAATCACCTCGTCACGATCCTGTACCAACAGGCCGCCCGCAACGCGCTTGTAATCCAGACCCGACACGGGATCCATGAGCTCGCCGGTGGTGAGTACGCGGACGTTCTTCTTGTCGGCGAGTACTTTGCCGGCGGCATCGCTGATTGATGGCGCAATGATCACTTCGACAAACTGACGCTCAATGATGAGCGCCGCCGTTGCGCGATCGACTTCGCGGTTGAACGCGATGATGCCGCCAAAAGCCGACTCCGGGTCAGTAGCATAGGCGCGTTCGTAGGCACTCAGAGTATCTTCTCCCGTAGCTACGCCACAGGGGTTTGCGTGTTTGACGATGACGCAGGCTGGTTCTGCAAACTGTCTCACGCAATCCAGCGCGGCGTCCGTATCTGCAATATTGTTGTAGGAGAGTGCTTTACCCTGAATCTGCGTCGAGGTGGCTAGCGAGGGACCTTCGACACTGCGTTCCCTGTAAAAGGCGGCGCCCTGGTGGGGGTTTTCGCCGTAGCGCAGGTCCTGCACCTTATGAAACTGCAGATTGAGGGTTCGTCCATGTTCCTGAGGCTCGTCCTCAAGACGTGCGCCCAGGTAATTGGCGATAGCGCCATCGTAGGCCGCCGTGTGTTCAAAGGCCCGTACCGCCAGATCGCGGCGCATAGAGCTAGAAACGCAGCCGGCGTTGTCGCGCATGGCAGCAAGCACCCGGGGGTAATCTTCGGCGCGGGTCACACAGCTGACCCAGGCGTGATTCTTGGCAGCGGCGCGGAGCATGCCAGGGCCGCCAATGTCGATGTTCTCGATGGCGTTCTCGAGGCTGCAGTCGGGATCAGCAACGGTGGCTTCAAAGGGGTAGAGATTGACTACAACCATGTCTATGGCGTCGATACCGTGTTCTGCCATTGCCGCATCGTCTTCGCCGCGACGACCTAAAATGCCGCCGTGTATTTTGGGGTGCAGCGTCTTCACCCGGCCGTCCATCATTTCAGGGAAACCCGTATGCTCGGCGACCTCGGTTACAGCAAGCCCCGCTTCGCTGAGCATGCGATAGGTGCCGCCAGTAGAGAGCAACGCAACGTCCATGGCTGCCAGAGCGCTGGCAAACTCAACGATACCTGTTTTGTCCGAGACGCTGATCAGCGCGCGGCGAACCTGATATTGATTCGCGTCGTTACTGGTGTTGCTGTCATTGCCTGAACTCACAGTGCGGGTCCTCGATTGTCGATGGCGTAGTGTTTAAGTTTTTTGCGGAGCGTGCCGCGATTGAGTCCGAGCATTGCAGATGCGCGGCTCTGGTTTTGACGGGTGTACTCCATCACGGCCTGGAGGAGCGGTGCTTCCACCTCGGAGAGTACGAGGTCATAAAAGTCGGTGCTCATCTCGCCATCCATTTCTTCAAGATAGCGACGGACAAAGAGGTCTACCGCCTCTCTTAGTGAGGCAACGGTGGCTGCCTCACTGGTTTGGGTAAGCTCAAAAAGGGCGCTTTTTACTGCGGCGCTTTCAGCCAAGTCTTCGGCCTTACTCATGCAGCGAGATCCTGTCGGTCAAGGTGATTAAAAAGAGTGTCAAGAAAGCGGATTTGATCCCGGGCCTCGTTAAGGCGGTTGAAGCTTCGCTTCTCGGCGTGAAGTTGGGGGTGCCCATCGAGATACCAGCCGATGTGCTTTCGAGCGATACGCGAGCCGGCAAACTCGCCATAGAAGGCGTGGAGATCTATCAGGTGCTCACGCATCACTGAATATTGTGTGGGGAGATCGGGTGCTGTTGCCGGCCTTCCCGCAACGCTCTCGGCAATCATGCCCGGTAGCCAGGGCGCGCCCTGGGCGGCTCGCCCGATCATCACCCCGGCAGCGCCAGTTTGGGCGAGCACAGCCTTGGCCTCCTGCGCGCTGTTGATATCGCCGTTGGCCAGCACCGGAATGTCGACGCTCTCGACAATGCGCGCCGTCGTGTCGTGTTCAACCTCGCCCTTAAAGGCACAGGCTCGGGTGCGTCCATGAACAGCCAGCAGCGCGATTCCTGCATCTTCAGCGATGCGGGCAATACTGGGGCCGTTACGATGCAGCGGATCGGCTCCGGTACGAATCTTCAGGGTTACCGGGACATCCACCGCATTGACTACTGCACTGAGGATATCAGCCACCAGGGGTTCGTCCGCGAGGAGCGCTGAGCCGGCGGCTTTGCGACACACTTTCTTGGCCGGACAACCCATATTGATATCAATGATCTGCGCGCCGCAGCTCACGTTGTAACGGGCGGCTTCTGCCATGTGTTGGGGATCGTTGCCCACAATCTGCACCGAGCGCGGATTGATCTCTTTGTCGTGACTGAGCCGCTGCTGACTTTTTCTCGAATCCCGGAGGCGCGGATCACTGTGCACCATCTCACCCACCAGCAGACCCGCACCAAAGCGTGCACAGAGCCGCCTGAATGGCAGGTCTGTTACGCCTGCCATAGGCGCCAGAGCCACGGCATTGGCAGTCGTATGGGGGCCGATAGTGAGCATGGAGGGGATGTCTGCGGGTCCGTTTTTGGGCTGTCTCAAAGGACGCGCAATCTTACGTGAGCGGGGCGCTGCAAAAAAGGCTTTGAGCGCAAAAAGTGATCATTTTTTGATCAAGGTTAGGCGAGGGTACCTCCAAGGCAAACCCACTCCGCTTGCTGCTGCAGCACTAACAAGCTCAGTCGGGGAGCATAGTGCTCGATGAGGGCCTCTACCTGGGTGTCCAGTAATCCGGCAAGCACCAGTTGTCCACCGGGCGCCAGAAAGTCGCAGAGCTCCTCTGACAGCGCGGCCAGCGGGCCGGCCAGAATGTTTGCCAGCACCAAATCGCTCGAGCCGCGCCAGTCCTGACTCGCGAAATTGCCCGGAAGTTTGATGTCCAGTTTGTCTGTGTCGATGCCATTACGCGCGGCGTTGTCGGCTGTGGCGATAAGGGCCTGAGGATCGTTATCGACGGCTAAAAGCTCGGTAGCGCCCAGCCGCAATGCGGCGATACCCAGAATGCCCGAGCCGCAGCCGAAGTCCACCACGCGCTTGCCATCAAGAGACATGCCATCCAGGGCGGTAAGACACATGGCGGTAGTAGGGTGAGTGCCCGTGCCAAAAGCCAGCCCGGGGTCGAGCAATAGATTAACTGCGTCGGGTTCAGGAGGTTCTTTCCAGCTCGGGCATATCCACACCCGGTTCCCAAAGCGCATGGGTTCGTAGTGCTGCATCCACTCTCGTTCCCAGTCTTTATCTTCGAGAATCTCAACGCGTGCTGTTGACCTTGCATCGAGCTTAGTCATCGCGCCAAGTACCGCATCCATATCCGTGTCGGCCGCAAACAGACCGGTGATACGGATTGCTTTCCAGAGGGGTGTGGCGCCGACGGCGGGCTCAAGGAGAGGTTCGTCTTCCCGATCTTCCAAGGTAACCGAAAGCGCGCCAGCCTGAAGCAGCGCGCACTCTAAGGACTCAGCGTTGTCTTTGCCGCAGTCTATTCGCAGCTGCAGCCAGCTCATACGCTACTCGTCAGCCGTCTTCGAGCTTGCTTTCGAGGTAGTGAATGCTCACGCCACCGGTCATAAATGATGCATCGCGCACCAGCTCCCTATGGAGTTGGGTGTTCGTGCTGATGCCCTCGATAACGAGCTCGTCCAGCGCCTGGCGCATGCGAGCCATGGCCTGGTCACGGTCTTCGCCGTAGCTGATGACCTTGGCGATCAGCGAGTCGTAAAAGGGCGGTACGGTGTAGCCATCGTAAATATGCGAGTCCACGCGGACGCCCGGTCCACCTGGCGCGTGAAAGGTGGAAATGCGTCCTGGGGAAGGCATAAAGGTCTGCGGGTCTTCCGCATTGATACGACACTCCAGCGCGTGCCCGGTAAATCTCACTTGGTCTTGGGACACTGACAAAGGCAGGTCGGCGGCAACGCGGAGCTGCTCTCGCACGATATCCACGCCGGTAATGAGTTCACTGACCGGGTGCTCTACCTGTACGCGGGTGTTCATTTCGATGAAATAGAAGCCACCGTCTTCGTAGAGAAACTCGAAGGTGCCCGCACCGCGATAGCCAATTTCGTTGCAGGCCTTTACGCAGGCTGCCGCACATGCTTCCCGGGCGACGGGATCAATCCCGGGGGCAGGTGCTTCTTCGATGACTTTTTGGTGGCGTCGCTGGAGCGAGCAGTCACGGTCACCCAGGTGAATGGTGTTTCCTTTTCCGTCAGAAATAACCTGTATCTCTACGTGACGAGGGCGCTGGAGGTACTTCTCCATGTACACCACGTCTGAACCGAAGGCCGCCAGAGCCTCGCTCTTGGTGATCTGTACCGAGTTCACCAGCGCGGCCTCGTTGTGCACAACGCGCATACCGCGACCGCCACCCCCGGCCGCAGCCTTAATGATGACGGGGTAGCCAACCTGCCGGCCGATCTCGATCATCTCGTCGGGGTCGTCTGGTAATGGCCCATCAGACCCAGGCACCGTCGGCACATTCGACGCTTTCATGGCGTCTTTAGCGGACACCTTGTCACCCATGAGCCGGATGGTCTCTGAGCGTGGCCCAATAAAAATAAAACCGGATTGCTCTACCTGCTCGGCAAAATCGGCATTCTCTGCAAGGAAGCCGTAGCCCGGGTGGATAGCATCAGCATTGCTCACTTCGGCGGCAGAGATGATGGCGGGGGCGTGGAGGTAGCTTTGCGCAGCGCCCGCCGGACCGATGCAGATGGCCTCGTCGGCGAGCCGCACGTGCATCAGGTCGGCATCGGCTTTGGAATAAACCGCGACCGTTTGTATCCCCAGCGCTTTGCAGGCCCGAAGGATGCGCAGCGCAATTTCGCCGCGGTTAGCGATAAGCACTTTTTCCAACATGGTGTGTTTACCCGCCCGTTTAAACGATTGAGAACAGTGGTTGATCGAACTCCACCGGTTCACCGCTGTTAGCCAGCACGGCCTCTATGGTGCCGGAGACTTCCGCTTCGATCTGATTCATCATCTTCATGGCTTCGACAATACACAGCACATCGCCAGCCTGCACGGTCTTACCGACCTCCACAAAAGCGGGAGATGAAGGCGAGGGGGAGCGATAGAAAGTCCCTACCATCGGCGACTTCACGATAGTTCCATCAGACGTTGGTGCGCTCTCGGCCGCTTCTGCTGGCGCTGCAGCGGGAGCCGCTGGCTGCGGAGCAATAGGAGCCGCTGCAACGGGCGCGGGAGGCGGATAACTGTAGTTTGGCGCTGGAGCGGGCGCGCCGCTGATGCCGCGACTAATGCGCACGGACTCTTCGCCTTCCTTGATTTCTATTTCGCCAATGCCGGATTCCTCCAGCAGTTCGATCAGTTTTTTAACTTTGCGAATATCCATGAGTTAGTCTCTGGCAGATTGCGGGGAAGTGGTGTTCAGGTGTTGTAAAGCAAACTGAAGCGCGGCTTCGTAGCCAAGGGGGCCCAAACCGCAGATCACGCCAAGGGCGAGATCTGAAAAATAGGAGTGATGCCTGAAGGGCTCGCGGGCATGCACATTGGAAAGATGCACTTCGACAAAAGGTAACTGTGTTGCAGTCAGGGCATCACGTAAGGCGACGCTGGTGTGCGTGAACGCCGCGGGATTTATGATGATGAATTCGGTGCCCGCGGTCCGTGCTGCCTGCACGGTATCGATAAGCTCGGCTTCGGCATTACTTTGCACCGCATCGAGCGTGCAGGAAGCGGCTTCGGCGAGCGAGTGCAAGCGCTGATCGATGCTTTGCAGCGTGTCAGAACCATAGATTCCGGGCTCGCGCTCACCAAGCAGGTTCAGGTTAGGGCCGTGCAGGACTAAAACTCGAGCCATCAGGTACTCAAACGGTATTAATTGAGCGAATTGTCACCTAATTGGAGGGTTTTGTCTATAAAGCAGGCGGTTTGTCGACGTTGTAAGCACTTTTGCCGAAATTAGGCGCCTATTCGCGTTTTACAGTGCGCTGGCCGTGGCCATGGATGGACGAGCAACCCCTTCGAGGGCCGTCAGAATTGTTTGGGTGAGCAAGAGTTGAGGCAGAAGCTGAGGTGTCTGTTCTCCGTTGTAGAGCACATACAAGGGTATGCCGCTGCGACCATGGCTGGCCACGAAGTCGGCAATGACCGGATCGTAGTCGGTCCAGTCGGCGATCATGTAGGTCACTCCCGAGTCCCGAAACGCCTGTTGCACGGTCGTGGTCAAAAGCACCGCGCGCTCGTTGGCGAGGCAGGTGATGCACCAGTCGGCGGTGACATCCACAAATACAGGTTTGCCCTCGGCAATGAGCTCATTCAGAACCGCAGGGCTATAGGCTACGGTGCCCGCGGGAAGCGCTGATTGCCCTTGGTCCAGTTGTGCGGGTCGCCAACTCGCAAAAACCACCGCCAGAACCAAGCATGCTACGGCCGAGCCTTTTGCGATAGCGGAACCTCTCCAGAGCCAAAGCCCCAGCGCTATGAGCAATGCGCCCAGGAGTGTCGCTGCCATAACGTCGACGCTGGTTTGCCGCCCAGCGACCCAGAATAGCCATAGCGCCGTGGCATAGAGTGGGAATGCCAAAGCCTGCTTGAGCCTCTCCATCCAGGCTCCCGGGCGTGGCAAGAGGCGTCGCGCAGTTTCGCTGTAGGAGAGCAATAACATGGGCGCGGCCATGCCCGCTCCCAGTGCCGCAAACACGCTCAGACCCTGCAAGGGAGGCTGCACCAGCGCGTAGCCCAGTGCGGTGCCCATAAAGGGCGCGGTGCAGGGACTTGCCACCACCACGGCGAGCACACCGGTAAAAAAGCTGCCGCTTGCGCCACCACTCTCGGCCAGGTCACTGCCCAGATTCATAAAACGGTTGCCCAGTTCCACAAGACCGCTCAGCGCGAGTCCCATCACCACAAACAGATAGGCGAGGCCAATGACAAAGCCCGGTGATTGCAGCTGAAAGCCCCAGCCAATAGCCTGTCCGGCGCCCCGCAGGCTAAGGAGAATGCCGGCGACCAACACAAAGCTGAGCACAACACCTGCGCTGTACAGCCAGCCATGGTGCTTGCGCTGCTCTGGAGACGCTGACGCAAAGCCGAGTACTTTGAGAGAAAGGATGGGCAGTACGCAGGGCATGAGGTTAAGAATGAGGCCGCCGGCGAAGGCCAGTAACATCATGAACAGCAGGCCTTGGGCCGCAGCCGGCGAGTTTGAGGTCGAAGCAGGTATCTGTGAACTTGCCTGAGCACGTCGGGGTGCGGCAGCGACCTCCTGTACTTCGCCGCTGTCGCTGATGGAAAAATTCTGAGTGCGTGGTGGGTAGCACAGACCTGCATCGGCACAGCCCTGGGAGGTCACGATCAGTTGTCCACCCGCCACGGCGCCCGGGGCGACAATCTCCATATCTACGCTGTCGTAGTAAACCTGAACAAGCCCGAAGAATTCGTCTTCACGCTCGATAGCGGGGGGGAATTCAGGATCAATAATGTTGGTGCCGCCGTCACTGGCAATTTCGAACTTAAAAGCATGTTGGTAAAGGTAGTAACCGGGAGGCATCTGCCAGACCAATCTCAGCCTGTTATCGCCGGTAGCCTCCACAGCGAGGGGATAAGCTTCTTCTACCGGCAGAAACTCCGGCTGGGTGAACTGATTCTCTAAGCTTGGGTCTGCCGATGCGCCGAGGCCTTGGCCAAGGTTGACGCTGGAGCTGTTCGTTAGCGACGTTGACTGCGCGCCGACCGTAGCTGCTGTTAGCAGCGAGCCGAGCACCACAAAAATGCTCAAAACGTTCCGCCATCGTCGGGAGAACGCTGGTGCATCACTTAATGTCAAAATCTGGACCATGAACAAAACCTTAGGCATTGCTGTCTATTCTACCGTGTCAGCGACGCGCGGACGCATTGACGGCTCTTTTCAGCGCGGGAACGCATGTTGTTAAAACGTATCTTGCTAAACTACGCAGCACTCGGACAGAGTTTTGGCACAGTCCACACACAGCCGAGTGTTTACTCCCTTGAGGAAGATTTGGTTCATGATTGACGTGAGAGTTCCGCTCTTTGTGCTTTTTTTCATTTTTGGCATCCCCGCTCTCGCAGAGCTGCCGCAGCTTTCCGATGCCTGGATTCGGGCTATGCCCCCGGGGCAGAAGATGACCGCAGCTTACCTGAGAGTTCACAATTTGGGTGATTCGCCGTTGTCGATTCTCGACGTTAGCTCGACGGTGGGCATGGCAAGCCTGCATGAGACTCGATTAGAGGGTGGACGCTCGACCATGCAGGCGGTTGATAGTCTTAGCGTGGAGGCGGGCAGCTCTGTGACCATGGCTCCGGGCGGATTACACATTATGCTCATGGGGCTCAAGAGTACGCCCGCTGAGGGTGATATTGTGCCCATCTGCGTGCGGACGTCCGAGGGCGATGTCTGCACCGATGCGCCGGTAAGGCGAGCCGCGCCGGATGTTCCAAACAATCACGACCACCACTAAGGAAGCGGAACGCACACAATGACTGACGATACCAAGGCAGGCTCCGACACTGTCGATACCCGTGAAGCCAAATTGGGCTGGGGTCGGCGTGTGCGCAATTTTGCGGACGACTATCTGCCTCAGGGTCGATGGACGTCTATAACGCTGGCATTTTTAGCCGTTTATGCCGTGATCGTCCTGGTGCTTGGAATGTACTGGAGCATGACGCCCGGGGCATTTGATGTTGTAGACCGAGCTCGCGCCTACACCAGCGGTGTGACTGCTGCAGACAATACGGCTCAACCGGTAACAGGCGTTGTGACGGCCTCAGCACTGCTGGGCGTCGTGGACACCATGCTGTCAAAGCCCGGCGGCTATCTGCGCAATGACCGTTTTCCGCCCGGGGTGTATCTGGACAATATCCCCAATTGGGAATACGGCGTGCTTATTCAATCGCGGGATTTGGTGCGAGCCATGCGCGAGTTCTTTTCGCGCTCGCAGTCGCAGTCCAAAGAGGATGCCGACCTTTCCCGCGCAGAGCCACTTCTGAACTTTCAGTCCAATAGCTGGTTATTACCCGCCTCAGAGAATGAGTACCGCAAGGCCATGCGCTTTACAGAAGCTTACCTGGAGCGTCTCACGGATCCCAATGCACAGGACGCGCAGTTCTACGCCCGTGCCGACAATCTTCGAGAGTGGCTCGCCATGGTCAACACGCGCCTGGGCAGCTTGTCACAGCGCTTGTCGGCGAGCGTGTCGGAGCGTCGCGTGAACACCGATTTGGCGGGGGATGGCAACGCGAGTCAGTCCACAGCGGCGCCCAGTGAGTTGGAAGTACGAACACCATGGCATGAAATCGACGACGTCTTTTACGAATCCCGGGGTGCCGCCTGGGCATTGATACATTTTCTCAAGGCGGTAGAGGTGGACTTTGCCGATATTCTTGAGAACAAAAATGCCCAGGTGAGCCTGCGGCAGATCGTTCGGGAACTTGAAGGCACTCAGGGCGTGGTTTGGAGTCCGCTCATTCTGAACGGCTCAGGTTTCGGCCCTTTGGCTAATCACTCGTTGGTGATGGCCTCGTACATCAGCCGCGCAAACGCGGCGATCATCGATCTTCGCGATCTGCTATCGCAGGGCTAGAGGCGCTAAAAGGTTTCTAGTCTTTGCGGTAGCGCAGACGCGTTCCCGTATCCAGCGATAGACGGATTTCCTCGGCGCTGAGTTCCTCAGGGAAGTAAACCCCGGACAGCTTGGCGTCGAGAAGACTGGCACCCTGAATATTGGTGGAACGGAAGTCGATGCCCGATAGGTCGGCATTGCGAAAGTAGGAATTACTGAAATCCAGTCCCACAGCATTCATATTGCGTAAGTCGCGGCCACGATAGTCGCCATTGCGCAGATTGCTGGAGTCCAGCGTGTCACGCTGTTCGTTAAACGCTTTGATGTCTTCCTGCCGCAACAGCTGATAAAGCGGGTCGGTTTTTATGTGCGGCTTGTCCATGATGGCTATGCTTCCTGAATCTGTTCGTGGGCGTATCGGTCGGCGTTGATGAGCCAGAAGATCTGTCGCCTCAGTCCTTGCCGAAGAAACCGTCTCTTAGTGTCCCATACTGTTCCGGCGCAAGGCGAGGGCCCCATTGGGATACTACCGTGCCGGCAGCAAACCCTGCGAAACGACCGGCAGTAGGAAAGTCTTCCCCTTCGGTGATGGCGTAGAGAAAAGCACCGGCAAACATGTCTCCCGCGCCATTGCTGTCCACGGCGTCAACGGCGTGTACCGGTATCTCGTGGAGTTGCTCGCCGTCAAAGCAAAGGGCGCCTTCGCCGCCGCGGGTGATGACAAAGCGTTTTGCGGTGTCTTTCATGGCTTCTACCGCATCCGCAAGCTCCGACATACCTGTCCAGCTCTTGGCTTCGGCTTCATTGGCGAAGGCGAGATCAATACCCGCACCGACCATTTTTCTGAACTGTTCCGGGAAAAATTCGACCATGCCCGGATCTGAAAAGCTTAGGGCGACGGGTACTCCCGCATTCTCGGCAATTTCCCGGGCTCGAATCGCGGCCGCAAGACCGGTTTCGGAGCTCACCTGATAGCCCTCCAGATAAACATACTCTGAGTTGGCGATAGCTTCGGGATCCAGCTGCTCAATGCTCAGTCCTTCGGAGGCGCCGAGGTAGGTGTTCATGCTGCGCTCTGCGTCGGGTGTTACCAGCACCAGGCACTTGCCCGTCGGCTCGTCGGTTCTGGCGGGAGGAGGAAAGCTCACACCAGCGTCGCGCAGGTCCGAAAGATAGATTCGCCCATCCGCATCGTCAGCGACGCGGCAGGTCATAAAGCATTCTCCGCCAAACAGGGCTGTGGCGATGACAGAGTTACCGGCGCTACCACCACTGGCGTGATGTGCTTCTACCAGGTGTCCGTCCAAAGCGCGGAGCAGTGCGCCGCGACGATTGCCGTCAACCAGAGTCATGAGGCCTTTTTCGACACTCAGCTCAGCCAGCAATGCATCGTCCACCCGTATCTCTGTATCCACGAGTGCTGCGCCGAGTCCGTACACCTTGAACTGCTTCATGTTGTTACCTGTCTTAAATAATGCGCGGCATTATGCGCATCTTGTTGGGTGATGTGTAGGGTGCTTCTGCAATCGGCGTTGAAAATCAGTGGACACCTACAGCGTAAATACACCGGAAAAAGCTCCGCTGTGTGGCTGCTGACCCTGCCCCGAAGTACACTGCGCGGCCATGACCAGTTTTTTCTCTTTTTTACGCAAACTTCTGCTTGCTGCTGTCTGTGTGCTGTTTGCAGGGCTTTTTTACCTCAACGCTCTGATAACCGGCACCTTTGAGAGCAAGCGCTATGCGCTGCCCGCGCAGGTCTACGCGCGGCCCCTGGAGCTGTTTGCGGGAGCACGCCTGCCGCAAAATGCTGTGGTGGACGAGCTGCAGCGCCTCGGTTATCGCCGGGTTTCTGCGGTGCGTGATCGCGGTCAGTTTGAAGTCTCTGGCAGTCGCTTGCGGCTACACAGTCGAGGCTTTTCGTTTCCCGATGGACGGGAGCCGGCCCGGGTGGCCACTTTGGAGTTTTCCGCTGCATCGCTTAAGGCGATGACCAGTGCCGGTAACCCCTTGGACATTCTCCGTCTTGAACCTACAACGATGGGCGGGATTTACCCAGCGCATGGTGAAGATCGCATACTGGTGCCACTCAGCGAAGTGCCTGAAACGCTGAGCGGTGGTCTCCTTGCCATCGAGGATCGGAGCTTCTACTCCCACTTTGGCTTCTCCCCCACGGGCATTGCCCGGGCGGCCCTGGGCAATGTGCGCTCGGGGAGGGTTGTTGCGGGCGGAAGCACCATTACTCAGCAATTGGTGAAGAACTATTACCTGAGCTCCGAGCGGACCCTACGGCGAAAAGTGCTTGAGCTCCTGATGGCGATGCTTATCGAGGTGCATTACGAAAAGCCAGAGATTCTTGAAAGTTATCTCAATGAGGTCTACCTCGGCCAGGATGGCCCCCGCGCTATTCACGGTTTTGCCCTGGCCGCGCTGCACTATTTCGATACGCCGCTGGAGGAGCTGGGCTTGCACCAGCAGGCGCTGCTTATCGGCATGATTCGTGGTCCCAGCTTTTACAATCCGACTCGCAACCCACAGCGCGCCCGAGAGCGCCGGGATCTGGTGTTGCAGGTCATGGCTGAACAAGGCGTGATCAATGAAGAGCAGGCCGTGGTCGCCCAGGCGATGCCGCTCTCTGTGGGTGGTGCGCGCCGCCCGGATACCTACCCGGCCTACCTGGATTTAGTGAGACGTCATCTCAAAGAGCAGTACCGCAAGGAAGACTATGCAACGGCGGGGCTGAGAATATTTACGCCCTTTGATCCGCGACTTCAGGCGCAGTTGGAGAGCAGTACCACCCGCATCATGGATGCGCTGAATCCAGCGGGGGATCTTCAGACCGCCAGCGTGGTTACGCGCACGGTCAATGGTGAGGTAGTGGCAATTGTGGGGGGACGCAAGCCCAGGGCTACGGGTTTTAATCGTGCGCTGGATGCCCGGCGCCCGGCGGGTTCTTTGCTCAAGCCCGCCGTCTATCTTGCGGCCCTGGAGCAGTCAGAGTCTTACACGCTTGCGACCCCGCTGGATGATTCCTCCCTGCGTGTTGCCGGTCCCAATGGTGATGTTTGGGCGCCGCGTAACTTTGATCGGGAGTCTCATGGAGACGTGTTGCTCCATCGTGCCCTGGCCAAGTCCTACAATCAGGCCACAGCGCGTTTGGGCATGGATATAGGCCTGCCAGCCGTGGTCGACATGTTGCAGCGTCTGGGTCTCCGTCAGGATGTACCGAAAGTACCGTCCCTGGTTCTCGGCGCTGGGGAGTATTCGCCCCTGATGATGGCGCGGGTTTATCAGACTATCGCGGTAGACGGTACGCGCACGCCTTTGCGCAGTATTCTCTCCATCGTCAATCGCCGCGGCGAGATTCTTCGCAACAACATTACCGAGTACGAGCGCGCCGTGGACCCGCGCGCGGTTCATCTGCTGCACTATGCCTTGCGCGAGGTGGTGCGCGAAGGCACCGGTCGAGGTGTGTACCGCAGTCTTGATGAAGACTTTCACGTCGCTGGTAAGACAGGCACGACCAATGATGGCCGTGATTCATGGTTTGCGGGCTTTTCGGGAGATCTCCTCGCCGTTACGTGGATTGGTAGAGATAACAATGATGCAACGGGTCTGACGGGCTCCAGCGGCGCCCTGCGGGTGTGGGCGGACTTTATGGCGCAGGCTGCCAGCCGGCCTCTTAGCTATCGTATGCCCGGGGGTGTTGAGCTCCATCGCGTCGATGACAGGACCGGCGAACTGACCGGTGAGGGCTGCGACAATGCGCGCCTGCTACCCTTCGTGCTGGGTTCCCAGCCCACGCGCAGCACGGGCTGTACACCCAAGGCGGAGGGTATTCGCGGCTGGTTCGAAAAACTGTTCGGAGGAAATGACTGATGGAGCGTCGAGGTATCTCTATGCGCATGTCGCTGCTTGCAGTGGTTTTGTCGTTCCTTGCTGCCTGCGCTTCGGGCCCTACACCGGTTCCCCCCGAGGCACCCGAAGCCAGCCGGCGTTCCTCCCAGGTACCGACACCCGCAGTGCCTCCGGATTCCAGCGTTGCGCCAGTGCTGAGCCCGGTAGACAGCTTGTTGGATGAGGCTCGAGTGCTCCGAGAAGATGGGGACCTGTCAGCCAGTTTTGCCCGTCTTGAACGCGCGCTGCGTATCGCTCCTCAGCGCGCTGAGGTTTATCTGGAGCTGGCACGCAGCCACGTGGCAGCGGGTAGCCCCGAGCGTGCTTCAGCGAGCGCCACGCGCGGCTTGTTGTATTGCTCCCCGTCTATTTGTGAGGAACTGAGGCGTTTGATAGACCCCTGAGACTGATCGAATTCTGCGAGAGTAGATCGCCCGAGGCGGGCAGTCGTCTGCGCGTCGTGTTTAGCGGTCGCTGACCAGGATCCTCGAGCCGTCCTCCTGAGGCTCAAACTGTAAAACCTGATTGATGCACCGGGGGAGCTCCCCGGCGGTATGACTCACAAACAGCAGCTGGCATTCTCCCTGATCAATGACATGATCAACCGCATCCAGAAGCAGTGTCCGATGACCGGGATCGAGACTCAGGGTCGCCTCATCGAGGAGCAGCACCCCGGGCTCTTTCACCATTGCCCGGGCCAGAAGCACGAGACGCTGGAGGCCAAAACTGAGGGTGTGGAATTCGGTACTTTGCTGTGAGGACAGTCCCAGAGCCGCCAGCCAGCTGCGGGCAGAGCTGCGCTGGAGATCGCTGGGCCGATCGCGAAGCCCAACGCTATCAAAGAAACCCGAGAGCACGACCGCTTCTACCGTGCTGCCGTTAGGCACCGCAAACTGCATGCGGGCATCGACTCTTCCAAAGCGCGCCTTGATCTCCCAGACACTTTCGCCACTGCCACGACGTTGACCAAACAGCGACACGTCCTGACCGTAGGCCTTGTGATTGTCCCCGGTAAGCAGATCCAGAAGCGTACTCTTACCGCAGCCGTTCGGGCCGGCGATGAGACTGTGTTGGTGAGGCTCCATACGCCAGTTGAAGTCTTTAAACACGCATAGATCGCCAAAAGACACCGACACATTTTTGAGCTCTATGGTGGCCTCGTTTCCCAGCGGCTTGCTCAGTTGAGTTTTTCTGGGAGGCACACTAAAGCTCAGGGGAGGCGTTTCCAGCGCGCGCCGCCCCTCGGGGCTGCTCAGTACTTCGTCGGGGGTGCCTGTGCCAACAATACGCCCCCGATCCAGAAGCATCAGTTTGTTGCAGGCACGGGGGATTTCGTCGGGACTTCGGCAGAGCGTTAGAACTGCGGGTGTTTGCGCCATGATGCTGTTAAGTGCCTCGCTAAGTCGGGCCTGAGTCGCCAGGTCCAAGCCGTCCAGAGGGCTATCCAGGATGAGTAGTGCTGGCTTGCTGAAGAGCGCGCTGGCAAGGAGCGCTTTGCGCATTTGTCCTGTGCTGATGTAGCGCAGGCCTCGGGCGAGTATGTCCTGAATGCCCAAAAGCTCAATCAGCGCATCGCGACCTTGTGTCGACCATTCTTCGCTTGGAAGAAGATCACTGACACGCGTGCCAATATCTCTGGCTGAACTTTCGAACTCTGCGCAATCGAGCTTCTGATCTCTCTCGCAGAGGCGCCGTCCGCGCTCGAAACAAACATAGGCGGTGCCTCCTTCGCGAAGAGTTTCGCTGCGATGGTAGGTGCCGGCAAAGCGTGTTTGCTCGCCACAGATTACGGTCGCAAGCGCCGTTTTCCCTGCACCGTTTGCACCCAGAATGGCCCAGTGATCGCCCAGCTCCCAATCCCAGTTGATGCCCTGTAGGACCGGTTTGGCGCGGTAGCTGAGCGCGAGCTGCTGGATGGAAAACAGGGTGTTGTCTTCTAAGGCCGTCACTAATGAATCCCAATGTTATGAGCCGTGAAGTGTAAAGGACTCGACAGCGGCGGGTGTATAGGCGGACTCATATCCGGGAGATAGACCCAACTTTGTGGAGCGTTTTTCGAGGCTGCGCTTGCGACAGTCATGGGTGACTGGCTTAATCGCTCCTCTAATTTTACGCCTT
>NZ_CBFIIF010000029.1:25455-36843 GCF_965662665.1 Congregibacter sp.
CATCTCTTTGTTACACCTGGCCGAAGACGGTTTGGCGAGTCACCGTCCTGCCCGCAAGTGGTTCAAAGGCATGATGAAGCGGGCTGCCGTCGCGCTGATACTGCAGCTTCGTGATGGAGAGCTGGGCGTGTTGATGATTCGCCGAGCGGAGCGGGAAGGAGATCCCTGGTCGGGGCAAATGGCGTTCCCGGGTGGGCGCATGGAACCCGATGACGAAAACGATCTGGAAACGGCCAAGCGCGAAACCGAAGAAGAGATAGGACTCCATCTGGGAACGCAGGAGCCGTGTATCGGCAAGCTATCCGAGTTGAATGCGGTAAACAAACGCTTTCGGGGGTTGGTGATCTCGCCCTATGTGTTTCATCTGGAACGCAGCGTTAACTTTCACCCAAACTATGAAGTTGCGGAGGTGGTTTGGGTGCCTTTGGAGTTTCTTTTGGACACGGATAATCGGGAAGAGATGGTTTGGGAGCGCAACGGCATAGGTTTGCGCATGCCCTGTTACTTTTATGAAGAGCGCCGTATTTGGGGCTTGTCACTGAGAATGCTGGATGAGCTGATGGATGTCGTAGCGGGGAAGTCGCCGGAGCGGCGGCGCTGGCGCCGCTTCTAAAAGTCCCGGTCTATAGCGCTTCGAATATCAAACTCTTTCTCCTCCCCATTAGCTGCCCTCATCACCGCGCAGGAACGCTTTTGTGTCGAGCATTAAATCCATGAGCGCCGGGTCTTCGCGGCTCGCCTGGAGCAATGCGTTACTGCTGGCTTCGTTGCGCAAAAAGGCGCGGAGCAAATCCATAAGTACGGGGGTCATGTCCGGATCCCGAGCCCATCGGGGCGCATTTACGAGATTTCCCGTGACGGCCTCACCGCTGTAGCTCAACCAGTAACCTCCGCAGCTCGATAAGTAGTAATCATCCACGCGTCCAAAACTCTGGTTAGGCGTCGAAGGGTTAAAACCATCCTCGGGAAGCTCGGTGATGCGCTTGAGTGCGAAAACCCAGCGCGAGCCTACGGGGAAGTCCTCGGCGGGAGGGCGGCAGTAGTCCTGGGTCTCCATCCAGACGCGGATGCTGTCTAAATAGGACCGGCCACGGAGGTCTTCCTCGACCGCGATGTCTACTGCGTTGCCTTTGATGTGCGCCACCGTTGCTGCGACTACCAAATCGGCGGACTGCTGGACCTCACTAAAGGATCCCTGCCAAAGGCAGCCACACTCTGCGCGCAGTGCGGGAGACAAGCACAGCAGTAGCAGTGCAAGGACGCCTTGCACTTTGCGCAGAGCGCCGGGATCTCTACTGGAGTGCGCGGGCAGCATCCAGTGCGAAGTAGGTCAGAATGCCGGCGCATCCGGCACGCTTAAAGGAGACGAGGGATTCGAGCATCACCGCCTCGCGCGACAGCCAGCCATTTTCGAAAGCCGCCATGTGCATCGCATACTCACCGCTCACCTGATAGGCAAAGGTCGGTGCTTTCAGTTCTTCACTGACCCGACGAACAATATCCAGATACGGCATGCCGGGTTTAACCATAATCATATCGGCGCCTTCGCCCAGATCTAAGGCGCATTCGTGCAGAGCCTCATCGCTATTCGCCGGATCCATCTGATAGCTGAACTTGTTGCCGCCTTTAATGTTGCCCGCTGAGCCCACCGCATCACGAAAAGGACCGTAGTAGCTGGATGCGTACTTTGCGGCATAGGACATGATGAGCGTGTTCACATGTCCCGCATCCTCGAGAACAGCGCGGATGGCACCGATACGGCCATCCATCATGTCTGAGGGCGCCACAACATCGGCGCCGGCGTCTGCGTGGCTGGCGGCTTGCTGAACAAGCACTTCCGTTGTTCGATCATTCAGGACATAGCCTTCCTCATCGATGATGCCGTCCTGGCCATGGGTGGTGAAGGGGTCCAGCGCGACGTCTGTAATGACACCCAATTCTGGCTGTGCCTGCTTTAAGGCCCGGACCGCGCGCTGCGCAAGACCGTCGGTGTTGAATGCTTCCTCCGCGAGGAGACTCTTCTTTTCTGTGGGAACCACGGGGAAAAGAGCGATAGCCGGAATTCCCAGACTCACCATCTCAGCTGCAAGTTCCAGCAGCAGATCAATACTTAGCCGCTCGACACCGGGCATGGACGGCACGGCTTCCCGCTGATTCTCGCCCTCCAGCACAAACACCGGATAGATGAGATCGTTGGGCGAGAGGGCGTTCTCGCGAACCAGGCGCCGGGCAAAATCGCTGGCGCGAAGCCGGCGCATGCGTGTGCCTGGAAATGCGCCGCGGGTAGATTCAAAAGCCATGGCAGTCTCCCTTAAGCCTTAAAGAGCCGCAAACGCGGTAGCCGCGGCCGCAACGGTCTGTTCTATGTCCGAGTCAGTATGCGCTGCAGACATAAAGCCCGCCTCGTAGGACGCGGGAGCGAGATACACGCCCAGCTCAAGCATGTGGTGGAAAAAGCGTGCAAAACTCTCGGTATCGCAGGCCATAACATCGGCATAGTTGGACACGCTGTCTGCGTCGGTAAAGAAGCCGCCAAACATGGTGCCTGCATGGTTGGTCGTAAAGGGCACGCCCGCTTTGTCGGCCGCCTGCTGCATACCGTCGCAGAGTGCCTGGGTACGCGCGAACATCGGCTCGTAGAAGCCCGGCTGAGAAATGATGCGCATGGTGGCAAGCCCTGCAGCCATGGCGATGGGGTTCCCCGACAGCGTGCCCGCCTGATAGACCGGGCCCAGAGGCGCTATCTGCTCCATGATCTCGCGTTTGCCGCCAAAGGCGCCCACGGGCATGCCGCCACCCACGATTTTGCCCAGGCAAGTGAGGTCGGCTTCCACCCCAAGGTGCCCTTGAGCGCCATGGGTACCAAAGCGGAAACCGGTCATGACTTCATCGAGAATGAGCACCGCGCCGCTGGCGGTGCACACTTCGCGCATGGCGCTGAGAAACTCCGGGGTAGGGAGAACGCAGTTCATGTTGCCGGTCACGGGCTCGACGATGAGACAAGCGATGCGGTCGCCGTGTTCGGCAAAGGCCTGGCGCAGACCTTCCACATCGTTGTAAGTCAGGGTCATGGTGTAATCCGCGAGGGCCGCGGGCACTCCCGGGGAGCTCGGCACGCCTAGTGTGAGGGCGCCAGAGCCTGCTTTTATCAGCAGCGAATCGGAATGTCCGTGATAACAGCCTTCAAATTTTACGATGATGTCGCGGCCGGTGTAGCCCCGGGCCAAACGTATGGCGCTCATGGTGGCCTCGGTGCCGGAGTTGACCATTCGCACCAAATCCATATTCGGCATGATGTCGCAGATGGTGTCTGCGAGCTCAATTTCCAACTCTGTGGGAGCACCGAAGCTGAGGCCTTTCTCGGATTGTCGAACCACAGCCTCGCGAACCTCAGGGTGGTTGTGTCCCATGATCATGGGGCCCCAGGACAGTACGTAATCCGTGTAGCGTTTGCCGTCGACATCAAAGATGTAGGCGCCGTCAGCACTATCGATAAATACGGGAGTGCCGCCAACGGCCTTGAATGCTCGCACGGGAGAGTTAACGCCACCGGGGATGTGTCGGCTCGCGCGTTCAAAAAGTTCGCTTGATCGGCTCATGGGTTCTGCCGTTCCTTATGGTTTGTAAAGTCAAAGTGGAATCGAATTATGACGCTTTCGCTGAGCAAGAGCGGTTGTTGCCCCAATGTTGTCAGAATGGTTTGAGGACTACCAGAAATACAATAGCGAACAAAAACAGCACGGGGACTTCATTAAAGAAGCGATAGAACACGTGGCTGTGGTCGTCCTGATTGGCGTTTATGCGCTTTACGTAATGCCCGCACTGAAAGTGATACACCACCAAAAACGCAACGCCGGCCAATTTGAGCCACAGCCAGGTGGCACTGAGATAGTAGTCCACGTTGAGACTTATCAAACTCAGACCAAAGACGATGGTCAGCACCATAAAAGGCGTCACGAAGCGATAGAGCTTTCGGGACATCATGGCTAAGTGAGCACGGGTCTCGGGATGTTCCGAAGCGGCGTAGTTGACGAACAGGCGTGGCAAATAGAACAGTCCGGCGAACCAGCAAACGACGAAGATAATGTGTAATGCGCGCAGCCAGAGCATGCTGTGAGTCCTAGGTATTGAGGTGGTCGAGGGTAAAGCGCTCGATGCGATCCCGTGTCACGATCCCGCGGAGGCTTTTTTCGCCCGTGCTTCCGCGAGTGTACACACAGACTGCTTCGACGGTGCGTGCTTTTAGGATATCCAGCACTTGCCTGAGCGTGGCCTGCTCTGGAACCACAGTTATGGTCCACCGTCGCAGGGATGATTCGGTGACGTTGCGAATTGCCGTGTCCTCCGGGTCCCGCCCCGACTCTTCCAGCCAGGCCATGAGCTCCTTGCCGTTGACCAGGAAGAGGTCTTCGCCCTCTCGACTTACAAGACACCAATTGGGTACTTGGAGAGCGAGGGTTGCCGAGACTGCAGGCTTCACCTGTTCGGCGATTACCACCACGCTGCCATCAATGACGGCATTCACGTCTGTACGATGCAGCAGTTGGTTAAGAGGATCATCAGGCAGCCGACGCCGGAGTTGACTCAGGACACTGCGGTGGGCGGAACGCTGCCGGAAAACACTTTGATTTGTCAGATTAGCCACGATGATGGCCAGCATCGCCGGCATTGCCACGCTGGTGCTTTGGGTCAGTTCAATGACCGCAAGACAGGCGGCAAGAGGCGCTCCAAATGTCGCACCCATAGCTGCTGCCATACCGATCGTGACGTACAGCGTGGGGTCAAAAGCGACAGTCGGGTAGATTTCGAGACCTAACTGGCCAAAAAAACCGCCCAGGCAAGCGCCTATGAGCAGCGTGGGTCCGATGAGCCCCACGGGCATGCCAAAACCCACGGTGATACCCGTGGCAAAAATCTTTGCGCCCGCAATGAGCAACAGAGCCCCAAGGGCGATCTGCCCATACATGACGCTACCCAGAGTGTCGTAACCAATACCCAGGGTTTCGGGAACGGTGATGCCCAAAGCGCCGGTCGCTACGCCAGCGAGGGTAAATCGAACAACAACGGGCCAGTGGCTGTAGCTCGCGCTCAAAGTACTTACGCGAATCAGCATCGCAGCGGCACAACCACTGAGAAAACCCAGCAGTGCGATGTAAGGAATCTCCCAAAGTGTCGTGAGCTGCACGCTGGACATGTCAAAGATTGCCGATCCACCGCCAAACCGGTGGCTCAGTGCCGAGGCAGCGACGGCCGATAGCATGACCGGCATAAAGCCCGCCACCGTGTACTCGGCAATGATGACCTCCATCGCAAATATCACCCCGGCCAAAGGCGTATTGAATGCTGCGGCAATACCTCCGGCCGATCCGCAGGCGATAAGAATACGCAGACTGTTGTTCGGTAGGGCGAGGCGCTGGCCGATAACGCTGTTGATCGCGCTCCCCAGATGTACGCCAGGGCCTTCTCGCCCGCCGGACTGACCCGTAGCCAGCGCGACAATACCTGCGAAAAATTGCACAACGGCGTTCCGCCAGGGGAGCATGCCGTAACTACTGTGCAGGCGGCTGATGACGTGCACGATGCCCACCTCCCGGTCTTCGGGGCGCAGCAGGGAAAACACGATACCTAATGCCAGTCCGCCAAGTGCTGGCAGTAAAAAACGATGCAGGTTGCCAAGGACTTCGTAAGCATCTCCGCGGTTGTCTACGCCCCACAGGAGGGCGAGTTGATCTATACCGTGTTCGAAAGCAATGACCGCCGCGCCAGACGAAATGCCGGCGATGATGCCCAGCAGCGCGTAAGCCGGGACTGAGTCATAGCGCGTTAATGCGCGGCGATAGGAACCAAAGCTGAACGGCAAGCGGATATTCCAGCTGAAAAGAAGGCATGGTAGCAATTCTATGGGGCGCTTTGGCGATATACTCCAGCGCCTCTGCGAGAGGAAGACAGCATGATCAAAGTCGGAATAGTGGGTGGTACAGGCTACACAGGCGTGGAGCTATTGCGCCTGCTGGTCGGGCACCCGGGAGTGGATATTGTATTGATCACCTCCCGCGCAGAGTCCGGACGGCGGGTGGATGATTTGTTCCCCAGTTTGCGGGGACATTGCGAGCTGAGTTTCAGCGATCCCGATGAGAAAGCTTTAGCGGCATGTGATGCAGTGTTTTTTGCCACCCCGCACAACGTGGCCATGCGTAGCGTTCCCCAACTTTTGGCGGCGGGCGCGCGCGTCATTGATCTGTCAGCTGATTTTCGTATCCGTGACTCCGCTATCTGGGAGCGTTGGTATGGCGAGACGCACGCCTGTCCCGACTTACTGCGCGAAGCGGTTTATGGCCTCCCCGAGAGAAATCGTGAAGCGATTCGCAGCGCAAGGCTTCTGGCCTGTCCCGGCTGCTATCCCACTGCCGTACAGCTTGGATTTATGCCGCTTTTGCTAGAGGGGCTTGTTGACTCTCAGTCACTCATCGCCAACGCGGTTTCGGGCGTTAGCGGTGCAGGACGGCAGGCCAAAATTGATAATTTGCTCAGTGAGGTCAGTGATAGCTTCAAGGCCTATGGAGTGACTGGTCATCGACATCTGCCCGAGATAGAGCAGGGCCTGTCCGACATGACGGGAGCTGAGGTGTCGCTCACTTTTGTTCCGCATCTCGCCCCAATGATTCGCGGTATCCACGCAACCCTGTACGCCTCTTTAAGCGAGGCTGGTCGCGCCGCTGATCTGCAACAGGTAGTCGAAGATTTCTATCAGCATGAACCGTTTGTGGATGTGCTTCCCCAGGGGCAGTACCCGCAAACGCGGAGCGTACGCGGTGCCAACAGCTGCCAGTTAGCGCTCACCGTGCCCCAGGGTCGCGACACCGTTGTTGTGACCGCGGTGGAAGATAACCTGGTAAAAGGAGCTGCGGGTCAGGCGATTCAGTGCATGAATCTGATGTTTGATCAGAGCGAGACACTGGGTATCGCTCAGCCCGGGCTATTGCCCTGAGGGGCCATCTAGCGATGGCGATTGTAGGTAGCTCTCGCTATACTTGAGCTTGATACTTGGTTTTATTGGCCGCCTGTTTGGCATTACCGCTATGGTCGCGGTCTGGCCCCGCAGGGTAGGCACCTACTCACCGGAATAGCATGACTGTCGCAGAATCCTTTGATCCAAACGCCATTACCTTGTCTGACCGTGCGGTTAACAAGGTGCGCGAGCTGGTAAGCGAAGAAGAAAATACCTCGCTGAAGCTGCGCGTCTTTATCACGGGTGGTGGTTGTTCGGGCTTTCAGTACGGCTTCTCGTTTGATGAAGACGCGGCGGAAGACGATACGACTATAGAAAGAGATGGCGTGACGGTCCTCGTGGATCCCATGAGCTTTCCCTACCTGACCGGCTCTGAAGTTGACTACAGCGAGGGCCTCGAAGGTTCGCGGTTTATCGTCAACAACCCCAACGCCACTACCACCTGTGGCTGTGGAGCTTCTTTCTCCGTCTAGGCGGGATAAATCGCTCCTAGCACTCTTGGTCCCGCAGCACCGGTAACGACTTCGGCGTTGCCCGGCAGGCCGGACAGGGTGCGACTCGCCAACCATGCAAAAGCACAGGCCTCAACCCACTCCGAGGCCAGTCCCAGTTCATCGCTGGTACCCAGTCGTATGTTTATGGCGCTCAGTCGCGTGTGCAGTCGTCGCATGAGGTCGATGTTGCGTGCACCCCCGCCGCACACAAAGACGGCCTCGGGCAACTGTTCACAGCGCTCAACGCTATCGACGATTGCGCAAGCGGTGAGTTCTGCCAGTGTGGCCTGAACAGCACCGGGTTCTGCGTCATCCTTGAGTTGCCCGTCGAGCCACTCCAGATTAAACAGCTCTGGGCCGGTGCTGCGTGGTCCGCTCTGTGCGAAATAGGGGTCTTCCATGAGTCTCTGAAGTAGCGCCGGGTCTGCCTCATGCTCCGCCGACCATGCGCCATCGGCATCGTAGTCTTCCTTGCGGTGGCGGCGGATCCAGGCATCGAGCAATGTGTTGCCCGGTCCGCAGTCAAATCCGGCGGCGACGATCGTTCCGTCGAGCAACGTGGCATTGGAAATGCCGCCAATATTCACGATGGCTCGACACTGGCCTTCTTGCGCAAATTGCGCGGCGTGAAAGAGAGGTACCAGGGGAGCGCCCTGGCCACCGGCCGCAACATCACGACGCCGAAAGTCGGCAACCGTAGTAATGCCGGTCAGCTCTGCAATGCTGGCAGGGTCACCAATCTGTAGGGAGTAGCGCTCCGCTGAGGGACCGTGGGGTTTATGTCTGACGGTTTGACCGTGGCTGCCGACCGCTTTGATATCCGCGAGTCTTACGTCGCTCTTCTGTACCAGGGCGTTAGTCACCCGAGCGAACTCCAACCCTACGGCACGATCGAACCTAGCGAGTTGATCAACATTGTCTTTTTTGCCCGTAGCAAGTGCCGAAAGCTGCCTGCGCAGGGCTGGATCATAGGCTTGGCTGTGTGTTTCTTTGAGCCGGGTTTGTCCGCTGGAGATCTCTACCAGGACGGCATCAATGCCGTCCATGCTGGTGCCAGACATCAGCCCAATATACAGGCCATCAGACGCCATAAGGTTCAGGGCGCGCCGATATTGTCGTCTGTACTGACCGTTGCTAGGCGTCGCTCTTCTCGCAGTTGCGCGAGGCGCGTTGCCGCATCAGCGATAGCTAGGCTAAACCGCGGCATCTCTTCTTTGGGAAGCGACTTGGCCTTGGGAAGGCTCTTATGAATGGTGCGCGGGTTGCGGTGCACGCCGCCTACGAGAAACTCGTAGTGTAGGTGGGGCCCTGTCGCAGCGCCGGTGGAGCCCACGGTGCCAATGACCTGGCTTTGTACGACCCGTTGCCCGCTCTTCACCTTGCGCTTGTTCAAGTGGAGGTACTTGGTAATGTAGCGGTCGCCGTGCTGAATAAAGACATAGTTGCCGTTCGCGCGGCTGTATCCGGCCTCCATGACACGACCATCGCCGGCGGAGAATACTGGCGTTCCCCGTGGCGCAGCATAGTCTGTACCGTTATGGGGACGTACGGTCTTGTAGATAGGGTGGCGGCGCCGGGGGTTGAACCCGGAACTTATTCGGGTGAAATCGACGGGCGCCATTAAGAACGCCTTGCGCATGCTGACACCGTCTTCATTGTAGTAGCTGGTCATACCCTTGCTATCGATATAGCGGTAGGCATCAAAGCGTTCGCCGCGGTTGGTATAGGAAGCCGCAACGACTTTGCCGTCCTGGTATTTCTCGCCGTCCAGATAGAGCTCCTCATAGAGGATTTCCATGGTGTCGCCTGTGCGCGGATCCATGACAAAGTCGATGACGCCGCTGAGAATGATAGCGGCTTCCATAATGAGGTTACTCGACAGTCCTGCCTCTTTGCCCGCCAGAAACAGCGACGACTCGATTTCAACGGTAGCCCAGTTCAGGCGCTGCTCGGGCTCCCGCACGGACCGCTCAGAAGAAAATCCACCATCCATACGTCGATATACCACCGATTGGAGGCCGTCGATGGTGTGGCGCACAGCCGAAAGGCCGCCTGAATCATCGCGAAGAAAGGCCAGGCTTTGTCCTGGATAAATACGTTCAAGATCGCGACCTTGAGGCGCTGTGTGCACAATTTGATAAACATCGGCGGTGCCAAAGCCGGCTCGCTTAAACAGAAGCGATAGATTGTCTCCACTGCGCACGATGAACTCTTCCCAGGGCTGAGAAGCGTTGGGTTTAGGCTCTTCGGTTAGTTTGTCGACTGCCGCGACCGCTTCAGCGGCTTCCATAATTGGCGCGACTTCCAGCTCGGGTATCGATGCTGCGTCTTCCGGGAATTGGATTTCTGCGACACTTCGTGTGGCGTTCACATCACCCGACGGGGTGATGATCGCAGCTAGCGCAACGAGCACAGACAAACCCGCCACCGCAAGAATGTGGTGGTGAGAAATGCCTTGGCGGTCAGCGATGGGAGTCGCTCCGCGGGGTGCCTTTTTGTGGTTGAACATGTCGCTGGTCCAATTACTGGGTTCGGAGTATATAAAAAAGGTACGTTTCAGAGATAGTGACGGATTTCACCTCTTGCGTTCACCGTTTTGTGCGGTAAGGTCGCCTGCCTTTCAATCCGAATGAACCCAGAGAGCCTGCCGAGGGGCGGCTCCGCAGTAAAAGTGATGGCCATGACTAGTGCACTGCTTACAGAACTCCAGCAGCGGGAACTGATATTTCAGATAGCCGGCGAAGATAAATTGCCTCAGTGGCTCGACGGCGGCTCGCGCTCTTTGTATTGCGGCTTCGACCCTACGGCCGACAGCTTGCATATCGGTTCACTGGTGCCTCTATTAATGCTGCGGCGCTTCCAGTTGGCGGGGCATCGGCCCATTGCTCTGGTCGGCGGTGCCACAGGCCTGATTGGGGACCCCAGCTTTAAGGCTCAGGAGCGCCAGCTAAATACTCCCGATATCGTGGAAAGCTGGGTCGAGAAACTCGCTCAGCAGGTGTCGCGTTTTATCGACTTTGATGCCGGAGCCCACAGTGCTGTGGTCGTGAATAACCTCGAGTGGACCCGAGATCTGGATGTCCTGACGTTTTTGCGGGACATCGGTAAGCACTTCTCGATCAATTCCATGATCCAGAAGGAGTCGGTGAAGCAGCGCATTGAGCGGGAGGGTAGCGGTATCAGCTTCACCGAGTTCACCTACATGATTCTTCAGTCCTATGACTTTGCTGAGCTTTACAAGCGCTATGACTGTGGGCTGCAGCTCGGAGGCTCCGATCAGTGGGGGAATATTACGGGTGGCATTGATTTAGCGCGGCGCCTCCATGGCGGACAGGTCTTCGGCTTGACCATGCCCCTGGTCACCAAGTCCGACGGCAGTAAGTTTGGAAAGACGGAGTCGGGCACAATCTGGTTGGATCCGGCCCGCACATCGCCCTACAGCTTTTATCAGTTCTGGTTATCGGTCGCGGACGATGACGCCTATCGATTCCTTCGCTACTTCACGTTTTTATCCGTTTCGGAGATCGCAGGCATCGAGCGCGCAGACGCTGAGCGCAGCGGGCGTCCTGATGCCCAGCGGATTCTGGCGGAAGAGGTCACGCGACTGGTTCACGGAGAGGACGGCCTGGCAGCAGCCCGGCGTATCACCGAGAGTCTCTTCAGCGGTGAGCCTGCGGGTCTCTCTGAGCCTGATCTTGAGCAGTTGATGTTGGATGGCTTGCCATCCAGTGTGCTGGATTATGCCGGATTGCCGGAGACTTTGACGCAGCTTTTGACCGATGCGGGCCTGGCGGCATCGGGGAAGCAGATCAAGGATGCGCTTCAGCGTGAGGCGGTGATCGTCAATGGTCGCGCGCTGGGGATGTCGGACAATGCAAGCCCTGG
>NZ_CBFIIF010000030.1:0-36519 GCF_965662665.1 Congregibacter sp.
CCACCACTACCCATAGCGGAACGTGACGGCGCACGAGGACGCCAAAGAGTACCGGTACCAACGAAGCAGCAGCGAGCCCATAGACGCCCTTTTGCGCGAACAGACCGATTAACGGAGGAGGATTCCAGGCCAGTAATACCCCCACAAGGCCGACCGCAATCAATACCCAGCGGGACAAAACCAGACCATTGCTTCCCTCACCGGCCAAAGGCTTCACAATGTCATTGACCACCATGGCTGAGAGCGCCACAAGTATCCCGTCGAGGGTGCTCATTCCTGCCGCCAGCAAAGTCAGAAATATAAAAACCAGCACATACTCACCCCAAGGCGAATTTGAGAATTCATGGATCAAATATTCTCGAACAACGGTGTCCTGGGCATCGACTTCCAATCCCGCGAGCCGGGCGTAAAAGCCAATCATCAGCATCAAGGTAAATAGCGTGCCCACCACCGCAGTGGTAGCAATGAACTTACCGACGTCCCGTTCACTGCGCAGGTACAGAACCTTGGTAAGAATATGCGGCTGCAGCATTAAGGCAAAGGTCACGACAAAGCCGCTTACGAATACCGAAAAGAAGTCGAAGTAGAGGTTGCTGCTTTGATTAAAGGCTTGAGCGTAATTCTCCCCCACCGCACTAAGTGCCGCCCCGGGATCGCCAGCAAAGTACTTAAAACCCTGCACGAACAGCATCACCGTCACTGCCAGCATCATGACTCCCTGAAGAGTGTTCGTGTAAGCGTGCGCATAGGTTCCGCCCATGAGCACGTAGGAAAAAACAAACAGTACAACCACGATCAGCGCCGTCTTCTGCTCCATGGGAAATAGTCCCGTCATCAGCAAACTACAGCCCACGAGGATCAGTACGACAAAGGTGATGGAGAGCAGATTGATAAAGGCAAAGAACAAACTGAAACCGCGGTGGTTGTAACGGTAGTAAATCCACTGGGGTATGGTCAGAGCACGATTGGCCTCGCCCAAACGCAGAAAACCGCGAGCCAACACCAGAAAGGCGCTGAGAATACCCAGCGAGCCCGCTACGCCAAAGTGCAAGTACGCGGACAAGCCATGCTCGTAAACAAAGCCAGGGTTGATAACAAAGGTCGCCGTAGAGGAAATTGAAGCCGCAAGCGTTATGCCCACCAGATAAGGACTCATGTCCTTGTTCCCAATGGCGAAGCCTTCTACATTGCTGGTGCGCCGCATGCCCACGTAGGACAACCAGTACACCAGAGCCACATACCCCAGAGTTAAGGCGTATTTAAAAAACTCGGCAGACATTGTTGTTATTTCCCTACGATTTCTGACAGACTATTCAACAAGCGTTGAATATACAAGCGAAAGCCTCACAATAAAGCCGCGGGCAACACACCCGTCAGCAGGAGCCGCAATGAATAAAAGAGACAGCGTGCCCAAGCGAGACCGCATTCTGGATGCCGCAGAAGAGCTGTTTGCAGAGCACGGCTATGACGGTGTCACGCTGCGACGTATTGCAACCTCGGCGGGCGTAGATGTTGCCCTGGCCAACTATCACTTCGGAAAAAAACTGGATCTGTTTCAGGCGGTGTTTAACCGTCGAGCCGAGCTCTTAAACGGTGCTCGCCGCGAGGCCCTCCACGCCTGCCAACAGTCAGCAGGGGCCAAAGGGCCCAGCGTTGAGCAGATTATCGAAGCTTTTTTGAGACCGCTGGAGCTTGCCCAGGAGACCGGCGATGAAGGCTGGCGGCACTATCTTGCACTCATCGCCTACATCAACAACTCGCCCTACTGGGGACCGCGCATGATGTCCTCGCTGTTTGACGCCTTGGTACAGGAGTTTATAGAAGCACTGAAAACGGCGCTTCCCAAGGCGAGCGAGGCAGATATCTACTGGTGTTATCACAACCTGTCTGGTGCGCTAACTCTGACCCTGGCCAATACGGGCCGCATCGACAAACTATCCCGAGGACAGTGCCACAGCGCTGACTTTCAAGCAGCCTACGACCATATGATTCCATTTACTGCCGCAGGGTTTCGAAAAATCTGCGGTCAATAGCCGCAATGCTTGCGATGTAAACGACGCACCGTGCGTTACACCACATCGTCCTTTCTTTACGACGTCGGAGAGCCGTTTATCGCGAGCTCGTGTTGGAAATCTTTTTCGATTTGCTGCTGAAGCTCATAACGCCCGGTACCGCGACGCTCGGTGGAGTCGCGCATGCGATCGCGATAGCGCTGCTTACGATTAGACGCCACGGCATCGGCAAAGCGCTTTGGCTCGAGCTCACCGGCGATGAGAGCCTCTACCACGGCAATATCAACGCCCAAACGATAGGCAATGCGGTTGGGCCGAATCTGATGGGCATGAAACTTCGCCACGGCCACCAGCTGTTGATCCGAGTCCAGGGTACACACTCTGGAATAACCAAAAGGCGGAGACGGCGTGCGGGTATCATTCTGACTACTATCTGACATCGGCGCTTTCTAGCATCGCTTTATCGCCATGACAAGGCGGACGCATGAAATAAGCGTCATGAAAGGACTATTAGCCGCCCAAAACCCTCAGAACAGCGCTGCCTGAGATCAGATCAGAAACTCCCCTGACGCCCTAACAAACCGCTCAAAAAACGCCCAATTGAGACTATACTAGCGAGCTACGTCCAATAATGATTCACGGAGAGTAAGCATGAACGCACCTCAAACTGCGACCAACGTGGCCGATGCCGAAACACTCATGCAGAGCGTACTCGAAGCCCAGCGCAGCGATTACATCGCTGAGGGCGGGGTAAGCGCCGCGACGCGTCGCGACCGGCTCCAGCGTGGCATCGATGTATGCGTCAAGTATCAGGACAAAATGATCGACGCGCTGAATACTGACTTCAGCTGTCGTCCCAGGGAAGTCACGCTGCTCACCGATGTGGCCGCCTCGATTACGCCCATGAAGCACTGTATGAAACACCTCGAAAAGTGGATGCGTAGCGAAAAGCGTCCAACCATGTTTCCCCTTAACCTTCTGGGTGGCCGCTCGTCCGTGGAGTACCAGCCAAAAGGTGTCGTGGGCGTTATTTCGCCCTGGAACTTCCCGGTAAATCTGACCTTTGGACCGTTAGCGGGCATTCTGGCAGCGGGCAACCGCGCCATGATCAAGCCCTCAGAGTTCACGCCAGCCACCTCAGAAGTGATGGCGGAAATGGTCGCGGAAGCCTGGGACGAAAAAGAAGTCGCTATCTTTACCGGTGGCCCGGAAGTAGGTCAGGCATTCTCCGGTCTAGCCTTTGACCACATGATTTTTACCGGGGCAACCAGCATCGCTCGCCACATCATGGCAGCGGCAGCTCGTAACCTCGTGCCAGTGACGCTCGAGCTCGGCGGCAAGTCACCCGTGATCATCTCCCGAGATGTCGATCTGCAGATGGCAGCACAGCGCATCATGCTGGGCAAAACCTTGAATGCCGGACAGATCTGCCTTGCACCCGATTACCTGATGGTTCCCGAGGAGCGCCTTAGCGAAGTGGTAGAGGCACTCAAGTCTGTGACCGAAGAGATGTACCCCAAGCTTCTGGATAACCCCGAGTACACCTCTGTTGTTAACGAGCGTCACTTCCAGCGACTTAACAGCTATCTTGCGGATGCCGAAGAACGCGGCATCACGGCAACAGCAATCAATCCTGCCAAGGAAGACTTTAGCGCGCAGCAGGGCACCTTCAAGATTCCACCGACCCTGGTGGTTAATCCGACGGAGGACAGCAAAGTCATGGAGGAAGAGATCTTCGGGCCCATACTGCCGATCCGTACCTACAAAGATTTCTCCGAGACTATCGACTACGTCAATTCTCACCCCCGTCCTCTGGGCGCTTACTACTTTGGCAAGAACAAGGATGAAGAAGAGGCCGTGCTCAAGCGCACAACCTCTGGTGGCGTAACAGTCAATGACGTGATCATGCACATCATGCAGGAAGAGCTACCCTTTGGTGGCGTGGGTCCCAGCGGCATGGGCTCTTATCACGGTCACGACGGATTCAAGACTTTCAGTCACGCCAAGGCCATATTCCGTCAGTCCAGCTTCAATATCGGCAAACTGGGCGGCATGCTTCCGCCCTATAATTCTGCGACGGAAAAGACCATCAAGATGCAGGTGAAGAGCTAAGAAGGACGAAAGATCCAAAGACGATTTTTTAAGCCACACCGTGCAACGGTTAACAAACACCCGCGCACGGTTTAGGCGCTCTCTTTGGCGTTTCTGCCTGCTCTGCGTTTTGACACAGGGGGAAAGCGCTTTGGCAACTGAACGACCCATCGTTATCGCCCATCGCGGCGCCAGCGCATACCTCCCGGAACATACTCTTCCCGCAAAGGCCATGGCACACGCCATGGGCGCCGACTTTATTGAGCAGGATGTCGTCCTTACATCAGACGGCGTTGCCATCGTACTGCACGACATTCATCTGGAATCCACTACAGACGTCGCCCAGGTGTTTCCCGATCGGGCGCGGGACGACGGTCGGTTTTATGCCATCGACTTCAGCCTCGAGGAGATACGCCAGCTGCGGGCCCATGAACGCCGAGGGCCCGATGGAGAAGCGGTTTTTCCCCAGCGTTTCCCCGCTATGAATGGATTATCGAGCGTCCCTACTCTAGCCGAAGAAATCGCCCTTATCGCTGGGCTTAACAAAAGTCGCGGCCACAAGGTTGGGCTGTATGTCGAGATGAAGGCCAGCGCTTTTCATCGTAGCGAAGGCCAGGATCTTCCGGCTGCGGTGATGCAGGTTCTGGAGGACGGTGGTTGGGCCGAGCAGCCGGAGCTCGTCTTTCTCCAGAGTTTTGAACCCGACGCTCTGCGTCAACTTAAATACGAGCTGAAGACAGATTTACCCTTGATTCAGCTGATCGCGGAGAATGCCTGGGACGAAAACGGTAGCGTCGACTATGACGCCATGCGGACGGATGCAGGACTGGATGCGGTTGCCGAATATGCCAGCGGTATCGGACCCTTTCTGATGCAGCTCTATCGCGGTGCGGATGATCAGGGCAGAGCGCAACTGACGGACCTGGCAAAGCGCGCCAAAGAGCGCGGCCTGCTGATTCATCCCTACACTTTCCGAGCCGATCAATTGCCCCCGGGGATCGCCAGTTTCGAAGAGCTTCATCGGGTGTTTTTTGAAGACCTGGCGGTGGACGGCGTGTTTAGCGACTTCCCCGACCGCAGCCGCGCACTCAGTGAGCGCTTTGTTAATCAGGCAGAGAAGCAGCGCTGAGTCGGCAATTCAAGTTCGACTAGCGAGAGTCCGGCTTGTATATCAAAAATTCATCGTTTTGACCTGTTTAGAGAGGCCCCCGTGAACTACGATGACGCGCGCAACTATTTGTTGAACTGTCCAGAGTCCTGGGAGGACTATCCATTTGGCCCTGGCGTCGCTGTAATGAAGGTTCTGGACAAGATGTTTGCGACTCTGGGATCAGAAGACGGTGTCGCGCGAATGAACCTCAAATGTGACCCCGACGAAGCGGTGATGCTGCGCGATATTTTCGAAGCAGTGCTTCCCGGCTATCACATGAACAAACGACACTGGAACACCGTGCTTCTCGACGGCAGTATTCCCCAGGGCGAAATAGAGCGCATGATCGACAGTTCCTATGCACTTGTGGTTCGGGGTCTACCGAGCCGACAACGAAAAGCCTTACAAATGAGAACAGGGCAAGACATCACGTGAGCACTAAAGTAAATCGACGAACCAAGATAGTTGCGACCATCGGTCCGGCCAGTGAAAGCGCCGAGGCCATTGGACGCTTGCTCGAAGCCGGCGTGGATGTGTTTCGGCTTAACTTCAGTCATGGCAGCGTCGATCAGCACGCGGCGGTCGCGGAGCGCATCCGCAAACAGTCTGCGGTGCACAGTCGCTACGTCGGCATACTCGCTGATCTGCAGGGCCCCAAGATTCGCATAAGCAGCTTCAGCAACGGCAGTATCAAGCTTGGCGTCGGTGACCGCTTCAGGCTCGACAGCAGCATCGCAGAAGACAGCGGCGATCAGCGCGGCGTCAGCTTTAGCTATTTGCCCATGCTGGACAGTCTGCGCAGCGGCGACATTCTTTTGCTGGACGACGGTCGAATACGTCTACGCGTAGAAGACGTGGAAAAGGCCGCGGTGGACTGCACCGTGACAGTGGGCGGAAAGCTGGGCTCCAAAAAGGGCATCAACCGCTTAGGCGGAGGCATCGCGGCGCCGGCGCTTACCGCAAAAGACCTCGAAGACATCGCCGGTTTGGGACGTATCGCGCCGGACTATGTTGCAGTTTCCTTTGTATCGAGTCTCGAGGACATTGAGCACGCCAAGTCACTGCTTGCAGCGCAGGATCTCTCCGTCGCGGTGATCGCGAAGATTGAACGCGCGGAAGTAGTGGCGGATGACAGCATACTCAATGGCATTCTCGAGGCATCGGATGGCGTCATGGTCGCCCGAGGAGATCTGGGGGTAGAGGTGGGTGATGCCGAACTTATTGGCATACAGAAAGACCTCATCTCCCGCGCACGTCGCATGGACCGCCTGGTGATCACCGCCACGCAAATGATGGAATCGATGATCAGCAGCTCCATGCCCACCCGCGCCGAGGTGTTTGACGTGGCCAATGCCGTGCTTGATGGCACGGACGCAGTGATGCTCTCGGCAGAAACCGCCGTCGGTGAATATCCCGTAGAGGTCGTGAAAGCCATGGCGGATGCTGCTCTGGGAGCCGAACGTCATCCCGTGGCGCGCACATCGCGCTACCGTCTGGAACGGCAATTTGCGAGCGCTCAGGAAACCATTGCCATGTCCGCCATCTATGCGGCCAATCACTACGCCAATGTTCGCGGCATCGCCTGTCTGACCGAGTCGGGGACCACGCCTCTGCTCATGTCGCGCCTAAGCTCCGGCCTGCCTATTTTTGCGCTCTCCAATCAGCCCCGTACCCTCTCAAGGCTCAGCCTGTGCCGAGGTGTCATTCCGCTGTACTTCGACGCCAGCTCTCTTGGACAAGAGGACATCGAAGCCAGCGCCATTGAATATCTTCGGGACAATGATCTTCTCTCAAAAGATGATGCGCTTTTGTTAACCCGGGGCGACGTTATGGGCACAGCCGGCGGTACCAACATCATGAAGATCCTGCCGGTCAGCTGATTCGAGCGTCTCTGGCAAAACCCTTCGCGGCAAAAAGCTGCGCATTGCCCTTGTCCCGTGGAGTGCTACACTGTGTGTGCTGCCTTGAGCAGCAGGTTTATCCGGACATCGACACAAGAACGAAAAAAGTACGAACGTTGTTGAACAAGAAATCTTTCGCCACGCCCGCGCATATTCTGCGACCTCTATTTCCTACACCATTGAAGGCAGGGGACATTGTTCTCTGTGCATTTTTGGCTGTGGGTAAATAATGCGTCGCACAAGTGCAGCGAGTGGGGAGCAAAGAGAGTAATAAACGTCCTTATCCGGTGTAAGTACTCTACAAACCGCTACAGCCAACACTGATCTCACACCGCGCAGAGCGCAAAGTAGACAGGAAAAGGCGGCGGCGAAAATTAAAGGTAAAAAAAGTATGTCGACAGTAACCGGTACCGTAAAGTGGTTTAACGAATCTAAAGGCTTTGGCTTCATTGAGCGTGAAGGCGGCCCAGACGTTTTCGTTCACTTCAGTGCTATCAAGGGCGATGGGTTTAAAACGCTGACAGATGGTCAGAAAGTGGAATTCACTGTCACGGACGGTCAAAAAGGCCCCCAAGCAGAGGACGTGGTTGCTGTCTGACAGTACTACGAACACCCCATTCAGTTTATAGAAACTGAATCAGAAGCCCCGGAGACGGGGCTTTTTTATTGGCGTATCAAAAAGCGCCAATCAGCTACCCGGATAAAAGCCGACTCTATTCATCAAACGTGCAGACCCGGAGATAAGCGGGAAAACTAGTAAAAGGACGACGCATGTCAACATCTATGGGACTGCTGGTAAGCCAGGGGAGACGTTAGAAAAATCGAGTCCTATCATCTCGGGGGTTGTACGCATTGGTGTCTCCGGGCGCTCCCAAAGCAGTAAAAAATGATTTGCTGCGATGAACACAGCGATCCAGAATTAATGTGATGAACAAAGCCATGGCACACTAGCCGGCAGTACTTATCAGGAATTAAACGATGAAAAAGTTAACCACCGTTTCACTCAAGCTAATCCTTTGGCTAAGCCTCTCCATCGCGGCCACCACACAATCAGCATTCGCGCAGGACAGCGCATTAGGGCTTAGCGCGGGCAGCATTGAACACGCCATAAGTCTGCGGGACACAGCGATGCAAGGCTCTATGGCCTACGATATTGTCGAATCGTTAACGACAGAAGTCGGCCCCAGGCTCGCAGGCACCGAAGCCGAAGCTCGGGCACGGGACTGGGCAGTAGCTAAACTGTCAGCCCTGGGTTTTGAGAACGTGCGCGTTGAGCCCTTCACAATACCGGGCTGGGAACGTGGTACAGAAAGCGCTGAGCTGCTGGCCCCCTACCCTCAGCCGCTTTCACTGACCACGCTGGGCGGTTCAGTGGCAACGCCGGACGCCGGGATAGAAGCGGATGTCGTTTTTTTCCCAACCCTTACCGATCTTGAAGCCGCTGCTGCCGGAAGCCTGAATGGTAAGATTGCCTTTGTTTCCCACGCCATGCAGAAAACTCAGAATGGTTCTTCCTACGGCTTTCACGGTCGCCTCCGCCGCTCCGGGGCAAGCATTGCCGCCAGCAAGGGTGCGATTGCGATTCTCATACGATCCATAGGCACCGACTCCCATCGGATGCCGCACACCGGGTCCATGCGCTACGATCCTGAAGTTAAAAAAATCCCCGCGGCCGCCCTCTCCAACCCCGACGCCGATCAACTGGAACGCATTCACGCCCGTGGAAAAACCATGCGGGTGAGTTTGAATGTTCAGCCCACGTTTACCGGTGAGAGCACGACCGGCAACGTCATCGTGGACATTCGCGGCACCGAAGCTCCTGAGGAAGTCGTCATCATTGGCGGTCACCTGGATAGCTGGGATCTGGGCACCGGTGCGATTGATGATGGTGCTGGCGTTGCCATCGCAACCGCGGCCGCCAAACTGATCCTCGATAACGGCAGACGTCCCAAGCGCAGCATTCGCCTGATCCTGTGGGGCGCTGAAGAAGTAGGTCTGCTGGGCGGCTTTGCCTATCTCGAACGCCACAAAAAAGACCTCGAAAATCAAATCATCGGCACGGAGAGTGACTTTGGTGCAGGCAAGATCTGGCAGCTTAACTCTCAGGTGAGCGAAGAAGCACAACCACTGGTGAACAAAATGGCAGAGTTGCTGGCCCCCATCGGTATCGCACCGGGAAGCAGTGACTCGCCGGGAGCAGGTCCTGACTTAACACCGCTGGTACGTGCGGGTATGCCTTCATTAAGGCTCAATCAGGATGGCAATGACTACTTCGATCTTCACCACACCGCAGACGATACACTGGACAAGATTAACCCCCACGACCTGGATCAGAACGTAGCGGCCTTTGCCGTGTTTGCCTGGCTGGCGGCAGACACTGATCTTCGCTTCAAAACGGACTGATCAGCTGGTCAGTCTATTTCTCATTGCAAGATTCTGAATAAGTGATCCGGGGCTTTCGGGCCCCGCAAACAAAAAACCCACCTCGATGGGTGGGTTTATGCAGAGCAGTCAAAAAGCCTCTACGACGTTTTGATGCTCAATAGTCCGGCTTAACCTTCAGCGGCAAGACTCTTCTGACGCTCAAGTTCGGAGTTCATGTACTTCATCCACTGATCAGCGTACTTCTTTGATCGCTCGTCACGGCCAGCTGCACGGAAAGCATCGCGCGCTTTTGCGTACTGCTTGGTGTTGAAATAAGCCATGCCCAGCACAAGACGCGCGTTATCGGCACGTTTTACACCGCCACGATCCAAGCCTTTAGTAATCGCCTCAATGGCTTTTTCGTTTTTGTCCGCATCCAGGTAGATATTCCCCAGGCGCGCATAGAGGTCTCCATCATCAGACATCGATGCCGCTTTTTCCATGGCAGGGATGGCGTCTTCTACTTCTTGCGCCTGACGCAGCGCACCAGCCAGCAATTCCCAGTTCTTGGACGTGTCCTGAACAATCTCATCCTTTAAGCCTTCCTGTAATACTACAGACGCCTTGTAAGGTACCTCCGCATTGAGAAAGAGGGACGCCATGTTGCGGTATTCGCCATCTTTTTCCAGCATGCCCTGAACATAAGCTGTTTCCATAGCACCCAGCTGGAGGGCTTCTTTCTCTTGCTCGGAGTACATAAAGCTCAGCTGAACCCAGTACTGCTTCTTGGGGTAGAAGGTAATTAGCTGCTGCAAAGTCGCGGTCGCCTCGGCGATCATGTTCTTTTCAGCGTAAAGGAAGCGAGCCAGGTTGTACCACTGCTCTTTAGGAATCTTGCCCTTGGCGTCATAGTCATCAATGGCAATATTGATGTTCTGTAACGCCTTGTCGTAATCCTTGAGCTGGTAGTAACCCTGCGCCATCAATACATAGGCATTTGCGTTAGGCGTTTCGGTCATCGCAAACCACTTTTCCAGGGCATCGATACCATCAGCCCAGCGCTCTTGCACAAAGTACAGCTGCGCTACGGTAAAGCGAGTATTGATCTCCATCGCCAGCGGGATGTCAGGCTGCTTGATCACGTTTTCGTAGGACTGCAGCGCAGAGGTGTAATCCTCGTTAGAGTAATGAATAAACGCGTAGAGGTTGTAAACATTAGCAAGCTCGTAGCTATTGAGCTCATTGTCACGTCGACCTGCAAGCATGCCGTCCAGGACTTTCGCAGCTGTTGCAAGATCCTTGGCTTCTGCAGCGGTCTGCGCCTCTGCCAGCTTCTCGTAAACCTTATTACGCAAAGCCGGTGTGCGACGTGTTTCCTGCTCTGGCTTTGGCTGCGCGTCCTGAGCCTGTGCCTGAGCGATACCGCTTATGGCCGGTCCAAGCGCCGTCTGAGAAACCACGATCTGCGCGGCCACCACCGGAAGTGCCAGAAGAAAACTTCTGACTCCAACGTTCATTGCGTGTTTTGAGAACTTCATAAGCATGCCTTCACTTGTTCTTTAACTACGACCCCAGCTTACTGCTGTAGTTTCCCGAAGAATTCCTACTGCAGTTACGGCTAGGCTTACTGCTCGAGTTCGTAGGTAAACTTGTTTTGTACACCCGCCACTTCAATGGCTTCACCATCAACCACGCGAGGCTTGTACTTGAACTTTTCCGCAGCCTTTACAGACGCGCGCTCAAATACACCAGAGGGCGCACAATCTACCGGCATGGGGTCACGAATGGAGCCACTCTTGGTCACCGTATATTCGACAATGCAGTAGCCCGTAAGTCCGCGTGTTTGCGCACGTCGCGGATAAATTGGCGCAACCTTCACGATGGGTAGGTACTCACCATCACCAGAGGACATGCCGCTGCTGCTGATCTCTACCTGTACACCCGCATTGGGGGCAATGTTGGCAACATCCAGATCCGTATCAAAATCAAGCTCAAGAGGCTGCAGTTCAGGAGGTGGCTCTTCTGGGTCTTCCACCTTCTCCGGCTTAACTTCTTTCGTGTTTACTTCGATTTCCCGTTCAGGAACGACGATGTCAGCGATCTTGCGACCTTTGGTATCCGTCTGCTCATAGTCTTTGTCGATAAGACTCTGCATGAGAAAGAAAAGTCCAAATGCCACGGGTATTGCTACCAGTGCTCCAATAAACGCTCTTACAAAAGAATTACCCATAACGATTACGCCTCGTCATCCGTAGAGATACAGGGTGGCGACGTCAGCTGATCGCGAACCTCGTCATACAGATCTTCAACCACATAAGCTGGCGTATCCTGGTCAACCTGGATCACCATATTTGCCTGAGGCGCTTCCTTTTTGGCAATTTCAACCATCTGGGCGGCACGCTCCATTGGCACCTTATTCTTGTTGTAGTAGATATCTCCCTTACTATCAACCGCGAAAATAATCGTTCCGCGCTCACAGGCAAGGGTTGTAGTGGCCTGAGGCTTGAAAATTTCAATACCGGGCTCTTTAACGAACGAAGAAGTCACGATAAAGAAGATCAGCATGATGAACACAACGTCCAACATCGGCGTCAGATCAATTTGACCCGCTTCGCCGTCGGCAGCTTTTCGTTTGGCAGCGCTCTCTTGCAAGCTCATATTACTTACGCTCCCCGCTGGCCCAGTTGACCGCACCGGCCCCTGCCTCGCGTGCCGCATCAGCGACATCGACGACAGTGTTGGCCTTCGCGCCCTTATCCACTTTGATACTCACCGCCTGCTCCGGGTCTGCAGCCAATAGCCGCTGAATGTTAGCTCGTACAGCGCGAGCATCTACCCGGCGATTTTCCATCCAGATCTGATCATCAGACTGGATCTGCACCAAAATACTGCTGGCGTCGGAAGGATCCGAGTTGGTGTTATCGGGACGATTAATTTCGATACCCGCTTCTTTAATAAATGAAGCGACAACGATGAAGAAGATGAGCATGATGAATACCACGTCCAGCATGGGCGTGAGATCAATCTCGGCTCCTTCATCTTCCTGCTTCTTAACAAGTTTGCGCATGTATTAAATACCTGTTCGTGCCTGTTACTACGGACCTACGATCCGAGAATCAGTGATCAGACGTTAGCTGGTCTTCGAGCAGTTCCTGCTCGCGATCCGCAATACGCTGTATGTAGGTGTTGGCAAACAAACCGGAAAGCGCCGCCACCATGCCCGCCATCGTCGGGATAGTCGCTCTTTCAACACCACCAGCCATTGATTTGGCATCACCACCACCGGTAACCGCCATCACGTTAAACACCTCGATCATGCCCGTTACAGTACCGAGCAAACCGAGTAGCGGGCAGAGCGCCACCAGTGTCGTGATGACGTTAAGGTTGGCGTGAATGTCTTCACGACTGACCGAGAGCAACTGGCTTCTGATTTGCTTGGCATTCCAGGATCTGCGCTCCGGGCGCGACTCCCATGCATTGATAGTCTCAAAGACTTCTTTGCGCCAAACGAAGCTAAAGAACCACAGTCGCTCAAAGATCAAGGTCCACATAACGAAGACCAGAATCGCGATGAGCCAGAGCACATTCCCGCCTTTATCCATAAAGGCGAGAATGGTTTCTAGGAAGCCTCCCATGCTTAGCAGCCTCCCGCTTACTTGGAGCTGGCTTCGGAGTGCGTAGCAACGATACCCGTCGCCTGCTCAGTCAACACGTGGATGATGCGCTGAGCGCGACCATTAACCAGCGTGTGCAGCAGAACCGTGGGGATCGCAACCAGCAGACCGAGTACCGTGGTGATCAATGCACCAGAAATACCGCCGGCCATTGCCTTCGGATCGCCCGCACCAAAGATGGTGATGGCCTGGAAGGTGATGATCATTCCGGTCACCGTACCCAGCAGACCCATAAGAGGCGCTACGGCTGCGATGATCTTGAGCAGTGTCAGACCTGATTCGAGTCTTGGTGTCTCCCGCATAACTGCTTCGGACATCTTCAGCTCGAGGGTTTCGAGATCCATGCTTGGGTTGTCTTCGTGAACCTTCAGAACGCGACCCAGTGGGTTGTTGTCCATAGCCTTGTCAGACTTCAGCTGCTTGCTCACCTTGGCGCTAACGCCTGTGAGAACAAGTACGCGGAAGATGGCCAGGAGGAACGCAAAGGCACCAACGGCGGTAATCGCATAGCCCACGTAGCCGCCCTGATGCCAGCGCTCTTCCAGGTTCGGGCTATCGATGATCGCCGCGAGGAATGAACCACCGGTAGGACCTGTGGGGTCGATACCAAACTGATGCATGCCACCAGAAGCGTTAGCCAGTTCACTCGCCCAGCCAGTGTAGTTTCCAGCAGGCTGACGAGGCAGCACGGCAAGGCTGTCGTTGGCGTAAGCCAGATAGTTACCTTCAGTGTCGATGACGTTGAAAGCACCGACTCGAACGACGTCGCGCGGTGCGCGCTCACCCGAGGCAGTTGCGACTTCAGTCGTGAACGAAACGACTTTGCCGGTCTCGGTAATCTCACGGAGCATTTCATACCAAACACGCTCGATTTCTTCGATGCTTGGCAGACGATCAGACGTACTCATCTTGTCGATGAGATCCTGGAGGAACAAACCGCGATCTGGATACTGAGAAGAAACCAGTGACACATCAAGGTTGGACTTGAGGTCGCCGGAAGCTGCTGTCAGGTGCCCAAACAGTTCGGTCAAAGCACCAAGACGCTCACGCAACTGCTCTTGCTTGTCAGCAACGAGAAGTTCGTTAGCTTCGAATGTGTCTTCAAGCTGTGCGGAACGACGCTCTTCACGCGCGCGCTCTGCTTCAGCATCTCTGAGCATCTGCTCTTGATTAGCTTTTGCCGCAGAGAAGCGCTGCTCGCGCTCTCGGTTGGCTGCAGCATCAGTTACCTGACCCTGCTTTACGAATTCCAGAAGCTGCCCCATGTTTGCTGCGGCTTCAGCCCGCAGATCGGGCTCCGCCGCGGCAGGCGCTGCCTCGTCCTGCGCCATGACGGAACTGCTCATCGCGACCAAACCGCCCAAAACCAGAGCGGAAACCATATTGTTAAGCGATTTCATTATTGCGCCTCCGGTGCTGCGATGGGCATGTTAAGAAGTTCGATAGTGGCCGTTTTCTTGGCGATACGAACACCCTTGCGGATAGCCGCAGAGTAATCGCCAGAGCTGAGGGGCTCCCAGCTGCGTGTCGTATTGTTCCAAGCGCCGGCTTCAAGACCATCAGATGTTTGGTAGACCAGGGCGATACGGCCGATGCGCAGGAAGTCCACATCCCGGGGGCCCGTGCCAAGGTCAATAGTGTCGGTGTAAGTTTCAAAACCACGTCCGTATTGCAGCTCAATGTTGTAAGCCTCAAGTACCTGACGGAATTTCTCCGCTACCGTCAGATCAGATCGATCGACGTTGGTTTTAAGGAATTCGATGCGCTGACGACGCTCCTCCAGATTGAAGGGCACGTCCATCTCAACAAATTGCTCCAGGCCGTCGATCATGCGGATGACCAAAGGTGTCATCTGGCGCTGGATAACCGTTACCTGATCAATAGACTCGTCGATGTCCGCGATGCGGCGCACCTGATTGTCGATTTGACGCTGGAGTCGTGCGTTGTAGACGCGCAGACCGTCAATTTGCTTCATGACCGTTTTGTAGTCGTCCAGCAGATTGCGGGTTTCGTCTGCGAGACGATCTACCTTCGCCTGGGACTCGCGGGCTGCCTCAGTTTTCTGGGCGCTGACCTCGAGTATGTTGTCGAGTGTGCTTGTCTGAGCTGACGCTGCCAGACCCACAAGGGCGGACAGTGACGCTACGGCGACAAGCAGCACATTCTTCAGTCGATAGCTAGTCATGGGAATTGTGCTTCCTGTGTCGAGAGAAATGTGAACTGTTCTTTGTGATTGCAGTTGAGACCAAATGTCGGACTTGGACCAACTGGATTAGTCGTAGACCGGGTCGAAGATATAAGCAGATAAAATGGCTTATTTCAAACAACTGATGTTGCCATTTTTGGGTAGCTGCACATATGAGTAAATAGGTAACACCTTTTGGGCGCCCGGTAACGTTTTGCAGGCGGTTTGCAGAAGGTCAAGGCCTGCGCCGCGTGTATTCGAGAAACGTGTGGGCCGGCACCTCTCCTTCAGGCGGGCTTTCCTGTCGAGCCACCTCATCCCACTGACTCCAATCAATGTCGGGAAGAAAGGCATCCCCGCTCGGCTCGAGATGGACACGCGTTAAGTAGATTCGACTCGCCCGTGGCAGTGCCAACGCATAAATTTGCGAGCCACCAATAATCATGAGCTCATCACTGCCATCGATGAGCGCGACATCCTCTGCGAGCTCAATCGCGCTATCCAGGCTGTCCACGCAACGCACGCCCTCTGCGGCATAGTCGAGGTTCCGGCTAATGACGATGTTGGTGCGACCCGGCAGCGGCCTGCCAATGGACTCAAAGGTAAGACGCCCCATCAGGATGGGCTTGCCCATAGTTGTGCGTTTGAAGTGCGCCAGATCTTGGGGGAGATCCCAGGGCAGCGCGTTGTTGCGACCAATGACGTTGTTGTCTGCCGCCGCCACAATCAGAGCAATGGGGAAATCGCTCACACCGCCACCGGAGCCGAAATGGCTGGATAGGGGTCGTAGTCAGAAAGCTCAAAATCCTCAAAGCGATAATCGTAAATACTGTCGGGCTTGCGCAGGAGCTTGAGGGTTGGCAAGGACCGGGGCTCCCGACTCAACTGCTCATTCACCTGCTCCATGTGGTTGAGATACAAATGCGAGTCACCCGTGCTCACAATGATTTCGCCGGGCTCAAGGTTCGCCTGTTGAGCAAGCATCATCACCAGAACCGCAAGGCTTGCGGTGTTGAACGGCAAGCCCAGAAACGTGTCACTTGATCGAATGTACAGCTGCGCCGAAAGCTGCCCCTGCGCCACATAAAACTGATACAGCAAATGGCAGGGTGGCAGCGCCATGCGTCCCGCGAGTACGTTTTCCTGGGGGCTCAGGGACTCATCCGGAAGATACTCAACGTTCCATGCATGAAACAGGATTCGCCGGCTGTCGGGTCGATGCTTGAGGCAGTCGAGCACGTACTCAATCTGATCCACCTCGCCGCCGTCTTTGGTCGGCCAGGCTCGCCACTGCTTGCCGTACACAGGGCCCAGGTCACCCGTATCCGTCGCCCACTCATTCCAAATACTGACCCCGTGCTCCTGCAGCCAGGCAACATTGGTATCGCCGTTCAGAAACCAGATCAGCTCGTTAATGATGCTCCGCAAGTGGACCTTTTTGGTCGTCAGCAAAGGAAATCCATCGGCGAGGTTGTGGCGGAACTGCCTGCCAAAGACAGACAGCGTGCCGGTCCCCGTCCGATCCTCCTTGCGCACACCGTTATCGAGAATATCCCTTAGCAGATCCTGGTATTGCCGCATGACCGCCCCCTTAATTTTTTGACAAGCGCGCTCCAGTACGCCCGTAGGCGTACCAGAGCATGTAAATACCCAGCAGAATCATGGGCACGCAGAGAATTTGGCCGCGGGTCATCCACCCAAAGGCCTGAATTCCGAGATGCGCATCGGGCTCCCGAAAAAACTCAGCGATAAAACGCAGCACGCCGTAACCCAGAGCAAAGACCCCCGAGACTGCCCAGGTGGGTCGGGCACGACGGCTGAACCAGAGCAGAATGACAAAGAGCAACATGCCCTCCAGCGCAAACTGATACAGCTGCGAGGGATGACGTGCCAACTGTAGCGGATCTCTGGGAAACACCATTGCCCAGGGTACGTCCGCTGCGCGACCCCAGAGCTCCTGCCCGATAAAGTTACCCAGCCGCCCCAGTGCAAGCCCAAGAGGCGCCAGCGGCGCCACAAAGTCCAACAGAGGCCCAAAGGCAATCTTTTGGCTCCGCGCATACCAGAACGTGGCGACAATCACCCCCAGCATACCGCCGTGGAACGACATCCCGCCCTCCCATACCCGCAGCAGCCAGGCGGGGTCCTGTGCCAGACGTTCGCCACCATAAAAAATGGCATACCCCATACGCCCGCCGAGCACGACACCCAGTGCGGCATAAAACAACAGGTCATCAACCTGCTGTCTCGCCAGCGGTGAATGCGGCTGCTGACTCCTGCGCGCGGCCAAACCCCAGGCGAAGGCAAGCCCGGCCAGATACGTTAAGCCATACCAATGGATCTGCAGCGGCCCCAATGCAACGGCAACAGGATCAATTTCGGGATAAGTCAGCATAGAGTTAATTCAGGGCGCAGATAATTCAACATGTCATAGAGGCTTTGAGGACACTCGGGCGAGATAATGTAACAAGGTACTATGCTCACAATCGCGCTGCTAACCGAACTGCAAACAAATAACCTATTGTTTTGCAAAGAGTGCAGCGACGGACGTCAGCGAAGACACACCACACCTGGCGGCAAGCCGCGAAAAGAGCATTATCGGGCAGTGTCGGATGATGTACAAACACAGCGAGAAAAAGAGTCATGTGCCTGATTGTTTTTGCCTGGCAACAGCACCCAAACACGCCGTTGCTCGTGGCGGCCAACCGCGATGAGTTCCATGAGCGACCTGCTTCCGCTGCGGCGTACTGGGACGACACCCCCCAGGTGCTGGCCGGCCGCGATCTGCAGGCCGGAGGCACCTGGCTGGGGGTGAGTCGCAGCGGTCGTTTTGCCGCTATCACTAACATCCGTGATCCCGGTGCCCGTGGGAGAAGTGCCCCGCGCTCGCGAGGAGAACTCACAAAGAACTTTTTGGCGGGTACTCAAGCGCCCGGCGAGTATCTGGCAGCGATCGCCAAAAACATCGCGGACTATGAGGGTTTTAATCTTCTCCTCGGCGACGCCCAGAGCCTGTGGTACCTCCACGGCAGTATTTCAGAAGCATCACAGCCGCAGTTACTGTCTCCGGGAATCTATGGATTGAGCAACGCGGCGCTGGATGTCCCCTGGCCAAAGGTCCAGCGGGCGCGACGTCAAATGGCAAAGATCGTGGCTGATAGTCAGGCGCCTGATCACGAGCAACTGCGCGCCTGCCTTAATGACCGGCGCTTGGCCGATGAGCAGGAACTGAGGGAACAGAACCTCTCCGGGGACATGGCGCGTCAACTTTCCGCCCAGTTCATTGTCACAGAGCTCTACGGCACCCGTTGCTGCACCACCTTACGTCAGCACCAAAATGGTCTGCTGGAGTTTCAGGAGCAGCGATTTGATGCCCGCGGAGAACTGCGGGGCACGGAGGTTTTTGAGCTGGATACAAAAAGCGCCGGCTAATCAACGGGCCCGGGCATCATCTGCTGCAGTTCGCGCTCGTGGAAAAACGCAGTCAGGCGGTCTTCTACTTCTTTCCCACTCTCCATCTGCCGAACCTCGCCAAGGAGGCTCTGCGCATCACTGGCGGTTATGGAGCGAACGACGTGCTTCACCCTGGGCAGACTGGTAACGTTCATAGACAGCACGTCATAACCCATGGCCAGCAAAAGCACCGCTGCCATGGGGTTGCCTGCAAGCTCACCACAAATGCTCACCTGCTTTCCCTCGGCTCGGGCACCATCGGCAACCTGAATCAAAGCCTCAAGTAATGCGGGATGAAACGCGTGATACAAATCCGACACGCGGGCATTGTTGCGATCAACGGCCAATAGGTACTGCGTCAGGTCGTTACTGCCTACGGACAAAAAGTCCACGCGGCGCGCCAATGCCCGAGCCTGATAAATCGCCGAGGGCACTTCGACCATGACTCCAATGGGCGGCAAGGGTACTTGCAAGCCTTCTTCGAGCAGCTCGCGGTGGCTTCGGTGTATCAGGCCCAAGGCCTCTTCGAGCTCCGGTATGTTACTGATCATCGGCAACATGATTCGCAGGTTACCCAGGCCTTCGTTGGCCTTGAGCATCGCGCGCACCTGCGCCAGCAGTATCTCCGGATGGTCGAGGGTGACACGAATACCACGCCAGCCCAGAAAAGGATTGGCTTCCTCAATGGGGAAATAAGGTAGTGCCTTATCCCCTCCCACATCCAGCGTCCGCATAGTGACCGGACGCGGCGCAAAAGCCTCTAACTGCTCACGGTAAATCTGTCGCTGCTCTTCCTCCGACGGAAAGCGCTCGCGCATCAAAAAGGGCACTTCGGTGCGGTACAGGCCCACGCCTTCTGCCCCGCGATCAAGAGACCGGGCGACATCCGCCATCAAACCCGTGTTGACCCACAGTGTTAGACGATGCTCGTCGAGGGTAACGCAGGGCAAATCGCGAAGACTCTCCAGCCCTTTGTTGAGCAAGGCGTCCTGATCGGCAATCACCTGGAATCGTCGAATGCCCGCGGCCGTGGGATTTAGGTGTACATTGCCGTTGTAGCCGTCCACCACCACAGACATGTCCCGAAGACGCTTGTAGGGTAGATCAACCGCACCCATCACCGTGGGAATGCCCATGGCACGCGCCAGAATGGCCACGTGGGAATTACTCGAGCCTCGCACGGAGATCAGACCGGCAAGGTGGCTTTGCGGTATTTCTCCAAGCATCGAGGCGGTAAGTTCCTCACTCACCAAAATGGTTTTTTCGGGAAACTCCCGATTATCTCGCTGATCGGCCTGCAGGTACCCCAGAACCCGCTCTCCCAGGTCCTTCACATCCACCGCGCGCTCGCGCAGATAACTGTGCTCCATGGCCTCGAAATGTCGGATATGTTCGATCATGACCTGCGCGAGGGCGCCCTGCGCCCAAACGCCGGACTTGATGAGGGACGCCACTTCTCCGCCGATGCGTGAGTCATCCAGAATACCGATGTACACATCGAACAAGGCCAGGTCCTCTGGACTCAGCTTGTCGCGTAAGTTTTCGGCAACCGACTCAATGTCGATACGAACCTGGGACAAGGCGCGCTTGAAGGCACGCAGTTCACTCCGGCGATCGTCACTGGTCTGGCGTGGGACTGCGTACAAATCCGCCGCCGGCGAAACCACTACCGCGGTGCCAATACCAATTCCCGGGGCGCCAGGTACTCCGCTTATGCGTGCATAGGCACTGTCACGTTCGGGACTGCTCTCATCGGGCACCTCGCCCGTGACCCGGGCATGGGCGATAACGCCTGCAAGCTGCGCCGACATGGTGACAAGAAAGGCTTCTTCGGATTCATCAAAACGTCGCCGCCGGGCCTGCTGCACCACCAATACGCCCAGTACATCGCGCTGGTGAATGATGGGTACGCCCAGAAAGGCGTGAAAAGACTCTTCACCGATATTGGGCAGCAGCTGAAAGTTTGAGTGCAGCTCTGCGTCTTCAAGGTTTACCGGTTCTTCCCGCTCGGCGACCAGCCCCACAAGACCTTCGCCCGGCGCCAGCGACAGGTTGCCAACCTGATCTGCGTTTAGACCCTCCGTGGCACGAAATACATAGCGTGTCTCGTTGCGATCACGAATGTAGATGCTGCACACCTCCGTGCCCATCGCCATGCGAACCCGAGACACGATAATGCCAAGAACCTCATCGAGAGACTCCGCCGCGTTAACTTCAAGGACAATATTGCGCAGGACTTCAAGCATGATCGGATGCCTGCTTACCCGAAGGCAGTTTGCCCAACAGCGGCACGGCAAGCTCTTTCAGAGCGCGGCGATAAACCTCCCGCTTGAAATACACCACCTGATTGAGGGGGTACCAGTAGGACACCCATTGCCAGTGATCAAACTCAGGTTTTGGATTGTGAGCCAGGCTCACTGCATCGTCGGGAGCCAGCATTCGCAGCAGAAACCACTTTTGCTTTTGTCCGATACACACAGGTTGCTGACCTTTGCGTTGATACTGTTTCGGCAATCGATAGCGTAACCAGCCCCGGGTACTGCCCAGTACTTCGACATCCTTGGGCGCGAGACCGACCTCCTCTTCGAGCTCGCGATACAACGCCTCTTCTGGCGTTTCACCGTCGTTAACACCACCCTGGGGGAACTGCCAGGCATTGCGGCCACCTACGCGACGCGCCCACAGAAGTCGTCCGTCATCGTTGGTGATGACGATACCGACATTGGGCCGAAAGCCCTGCGCATCGATCATGAATACGGTGTCCGGAGTGACAGCTAGTTGCCGATTGTTCCACAAATAAGCGGTACTGAGAATTGCTACGCTTTTGGGAGGTCGTTACTCTTGGGCCTGTGGCTGCTCCTCGCCTCGCTCTCACCTCGCCCTCAACCGCATCAGGACCGGTCATGACCCTCGCGATTTTTGATCTCGACAACACCCTCATTGCCGGGGACAGCGACCATCTCTGGGGTGAGTATCTCTGCTCCCAGGGAATGGTGGATAAGTCCAGTTTCCACGCTGCCAACGAGGGGTTTTATGCCGACTATCAACGGGGTGAGCTGGATATAGAGGCCTATTTGGCATTCGCTCTGGCGCCTCTGGCCGGACGCAGTCTCGACTCGCTTACAGCATTACAAGCCGGTTTTATCCGCGACTGCATCGAGCCAATCCTGCTTCCTGCCGCTGCAGAACTCATTCAAAGCCATCGCGACCGTGGCGATCGAATACTCATCATTACGGCGACCAATGAGTTTGTCACTCGGCCTATTGCCGCACTGCTGGGCATTGAAGAATTACTTGGCTGTGCCGTAGAAATCACCGACGGCGTGCTTACGGGACGCGCCACCGGCACGCTCACTTACCGCGAGGGCAAGGTACAGCGTCTCACCGAATGGCTGGCCCGCGAAGAAGAAGTGATGGATGGTGCGTGGTTTTACAGCGATTCGCACAACGACCTGCCGTTACTGGAAATTGTCGACAATCCAGTGATTGTCGATCCAGACGACCGGCTTGCGCAAATCGGGAGTGAGCGCGGCTGGCGGCAAATCAGCCTGCGAGATTAAGACCTCGGGGGCTTAGTCCTCGTCAGCACAGTGCGTTTGATAGGCCTCGGCATCCATCAACAAGGTTTGCACTTCTTCGAGATCCTGAGGCTGCAAGCGAAAAAACCAGCCGTCGTGGTAGGCATCGCCGTTAACAGTTTCCGGCGCATCTTCCAGAATGCTGTTGACGGCCACCACGGTACCGCTGATGGGCGCATAAATGTCCGACGCAGCTTTTACGGACTCCACAACGCCCGCCTCATCGCCTGCTGCGAGTTCGGCGCCTTCTTCCGGGAGCTCAACAAACACAACATCACCCAGGGCTTCCTGAGCATGATCGCTAATCCCCACAGTGACGGTACCGTCATCTTCTACCCGCGCCCATTCGTGACTGCGGGCAAACCGCAACTCTGGAAGAACCTGACTCATTGACTTACCCCTGAAAAGAAAAATGCACGTCCGCTAGAGCGTCTATTCTAGTCGCGGACCATGAAAACTCAACGCGATTGCCCCCTAGGCGCAGAAATCAACCAACACCCATGGCTTGCCGAATAATGCGGCGTTTCACCACAGGCAAGCCTGCAAGGGTTCGCATACCGGTGTTGCGCAGCCAGCGTACCGGCGGCGCGTCCTGCTCAAACAAGCGTTTAAAACCATCCATCGCGGCCATCATGGCCAGATTGTCGCCCTTGCGACGGCGCTGGTAGCGCGATAATACATCCTCACGACCAGGGTTCAGGCCTCGGGTCATGGCCGCATTCAGCTCCTCGGCAAGTACCTGGACATCCGCGAGGCCGAGATTTATGCCCTGCCCCGCCAAGGGATGAATCGTGTGTGCGGCGTCGCCTACCAGAGCTATGCCGGGCAAAACATAGTCCACAGCGTGGCGCTGGCGCAAGGGAAAAGCCTTGCGTGGCGCGCAATCGGTGACCTTGCCAAGGACATACTCACTGGCTTGCCCCAGGGCCTTCGCAAATTCATCATCGTCCATCGCCAGAACACCATCAGCCAGATGCTCTTCAATCGACCAGACGATAGAGCACAAACGCTTATCCGGGCTCTCCAGGGGCAGAAGCGCCAAGGGGCCCGTCTGCAAAAACCGCTGCCACGCCGTATCCTCATGACCACGCTCAAAGGCCACGGTGGTGACTATCGCGCGATGCCCGTACTCCCACTCCCGGGTGCGCATCCCCAGTAAGTCACGCGTCGGCGAAAGTGCTCCATCTGCTGCGATGAGTAACTGGCATCGCAGGCGACGGCCATCTTCCAGCTCCAGCACGGTCTCGTGCCGGTCAGCCTCATCGGCCGCTGACGTATTGCGATGCAGCTTTGCAAGTCGCGCAGGCGCCAGGACTTTAAGACCACCCAGGGCCTGTACCTGCTCTGCAAGCGCTGCAGTAATAAGGCGATTCTCAACGATACTGCCCAACGACGGCGCGGACACTTCCTGGGCATCAAACTCGATACGCCCGGTGCCTTCGGCGTCCCAAACAGTCATATGCTGGTAAGAGCAGGCCCTGGCGGCCTCTACCGCCGGCCATGCGCCGAGATCTTTTAAAAAGTCGATGGAGCGTGGCGTCAGCGCACTCACCCGGGCATCATAATCCCGGGGAGTTGAGCCCATCGCTGCGCTCATCCGAGGTAGCTCACGCGCCTCAAGCACCGCCACTGAGCGTCCTGAACCGGCAAGAGCTGCGGCGGATGCAAGTCCCGCGATGCCACCCCCCACAATGGCAATATCGACCTCGTCGCATCTAACCTTAAGGTCAGTCTCAACCATGGCGGGCCTCCAGCGCGGCCATGCCCGCAGCCTGCTGCACAAACGCACGGCGTAGCAGCGGAAACATATCCATTCCTGATAAGGCCAGATCGCGACCCAGAGACAGCAATGGATCGTTCACCATAAACAGCGCGGGTAAACCATCGCTCGCCGCAATGGTCTGCATCTGATCCCGCTGCCGGTCCTGCGAGTAACTCGCCAGCACGGCAGTATCCCCGACAGCTGTGCCCAGACTGCTTGCCTTTACCAGCGAATCAGTGAGAGCCGCGGCATCGCGCAGCGCCAGATTAAATCCCTGTCCTGCGACAGGGTGCAGTGCGTGCGCCGCATTCCCCAGCACCACACAGCCGCGACGCACCTGCTCCACGGCCTCGGTGAGCGCCAAAGGATAGCTGTGTCGGTCACCCACTCGCTCTATGCGCCCCAAGCGATAACCAAAGGCATCAATAAGGGCTCGTGAAAAAACCGCCTCTTCGGCGACTTCCATAGCCGCGGCCTCGGTGGGCGCGAGGGTCCAAACCAATGCCATTCGGTGTGGCGCCTGCTCCGAGCGCGGCAAGGGCAGCAGTGCGAGAGGCCCGGTCGCGGTAAAGCGCTCATAGGCACAGCCATAATGATCTTTTTCGAAGGCCAGATTGGCAATGAGGGCACTTTGGCCGTAGGTTTTTCTCTGGGTCAGAAAGCCCAGCTTCTCTCGGAGAGTCGACTCGGCGCCATCGGCGATGACTAGTAAGTCAGCGTCGAGTTCTTCGTCCTCGAGACAAACCCGTATCCCCGGACCAGAGGGTCTGGCATCAGTAACCCGGTCGGGGCAACGCAATGCCAGACGCGGGCAGGCATGGGCCGCCGCCAGCAGCGTGCGCCCAAGACAGGGGTTCTCCACCACCCATCCCAGTGCGTCCCATCCCTGCTCGACACTGGAAAGTAAACTGCTGCCGAAGCGTCCGCGCCGCGACACATGTATCTGATCAATGGGCGCAAGGCCCGGCAGCAATGACGCCCAAAGCCCCAGCTCCCGATACAGCGTCGCAGTGCTATAACTCAGTGCCGTGGAGCGCGCATCAAATGATGGATGGTAGTCAGACTGCGCTGTATCCGCAGCAGGTAAGGCGCGTCCTTCGACAACGGTGATACGGGTCGCATCGGGCAACTGTTTGTGCAGCAACAGCGCCAGACTCAAACCCACCATACCGCCGCCCGCAATCAGGATGTGAGGAGCATCCGCACTCACTGCATCCATTCCTCTACTTCTTCGCTACTGCGAGGGAGTCCCTCGCTGAGCAGCTCATAACCGTCTTGTGTAATGACCACATCGTCCTCAATTCGGATACCGATACCCCGCCAGGCCGAGGGAACATTCAGGTTGTCTGGCGCCACGTAAATGCCCGGCTCCACAGTGAGCGCCATCCCCGGTTCCAGCTGTCGCCATTCGCCGCCGGGGCGGTAATCGCCTACGTCGTGCACATCCAGACCCAGCCAGTGTCCGACGCGATGCATGTAAAAATCCTGATAGGCGCCTGTTTCGATAAGCCGGCTCACATTTCCCCGCAACAGACCAAGTTCCACTAGCCCGCGGGTAATCACATCCACAGTAGCAGAATGTGCCGCGTTCCAGTCTCGCCCCGGTGCAAGAGCGTCAAAGGCCGCCTCCTGCGCCGCCCGCGTGAGTTCGTAGAGCGCGCGCTGGCGTTTGCTAAAGCGACCGCCTACGGGAAACGTTCGGGTCACGTCAGCGGCATAACCCCGATACTCACAACCCGCATCAATCAACACCAGATCGCCGCGCTTGAGTCGCTGTTGGTTGCTGATGTAATGCATGGTGCAGGCGTTCGCGCCTCCGGCGACAATGCTGGGATAAGCCGCGTGCCTGGCACCGTGGCGCGCGAACTCATGTAACAGCTCCGCCTCCAGCTCAAACTCCCGCATTCCAGGTCGACATTGACGCATAGCACGCCGATGGGCGAGGGCTGTGATCGCGGCGGCCTGACGCATTTGCCGAAGCTCCGCCGCCGACTTGAACAAACGTTGTTCGTGGAGCAAATGATCGAGGTCCGTAAACTCTCCCGGTGGGACCGCGCCCGCGGCAACCTTGCTACGAATACTGTTCACCCAAGCCATGATTCGGGTATCAAACTCCCGACTGCGGCCCATGGAGTAATAAACCCGGTCCCGACCTTCAATCAATCCGGGCAGGATGTCGTCAATATCGGACAGGGGGAAAGCGTCGTCGGCATCATAGAGATCGCAAGCTGCCTCAGCGCCCACGCGTTCACCGTTCCAAAGCTCCTCCACCGGATCTTTTTCATGGCAGAAAAGAACGTACTCCCCATGCTCGCGACCCGGCAAAAACACAGCGACGGCATCTGGTTCAGGAAAATCCGTGAGGTAATGAAAATCGCTGTCCTGGCGAAAAGGAAATTCTGTATCGCGGCTGCGAGTGGCCAGCGAGCCTGCCGTGACGATAGCGATGCTGTTGTGCTCAAGCATGCCCAGCAAGTGCTGCCGGCGGCGACGAAAGTCGCTGCGAGGAATATTGGCGACGCGCGCGGCAAGCGCAGGGCCAGCCAGGGACTGGGCGCCCGTCATTCGTCCAGTGATCGACCGTCATCAGACGAGGGAGCGGGCTCATCCCCGCCAACACCGGCGTCCAACATGACATTCATTGCCGCGACCCGAAGATACTCCAGAAGCTCGTAGTACGATTCTTCGGCAGCGTTGCTATCCTCGTCCTCGTCTTCCTCATCACTGGCGGCTTGCGCTATCGCCGCAAAGTCCCGAAGGGCTTCCGCACTGTCCGGGAGTACCGCCTTGCCCTGGCCCTCGGACTTCACCCTGGCCTGGGCATAGCCGCTGAGAAATCCCCGGCACCACTGAGCCATGGCTTCAATGCGTTGAGAAAGCTCCAGCTCGTCCTCGGGGAGCAAGGGTTGGAAGTCAAAAGACCCCTCGCCGATACTCTCTATGGCAGTGCTGCGTAAAGTCCCGATCGCGTCAGCGAGAGAGCCGTGGAGCGAAATATCCAGAGCCTGCTCCAGCTCAGCCAGCAATGCCTCTTCGCCGCCACTCAAGCCGCCACCGAGCAAACCACAGAGACAACCGTGCAATTCTGCCGGCGAAAGCATATCTCCCTGCTCCAGCAGGGAATTAGCGAGCTCATCAAAAAATTCCGCGATCGAGTCGGTCGGATGCGGATCAAAAATAGACAATGTGATTTCCAGAGCGCGTTCGCGCCGTTGACCTGCCTTAATACGGCCCCTATAGTGCCGACAACTCTTCGCGTCGCGCAAGTCATGTCTGCATGTCTGATGATGTTTTGAAAACTCTGGAAGATAAGATCGATCAATTGATCGGTTTGTGCGCCCAGCTCAACCTCGAAAATCAGGCCCTCAAGAAAGAGAACCTGGGTTTTCAGCAGGAGCGCCGAGACCTCATCGCCAAAAATGATCTGGCCAGGGCCCGCGTTGAGGCCACCCTGCAGCGGCTGCGCAGTATGGAGGCGGCATCATGAGCAGTAACGCGAGCACCGTGTCCGTCACGATCCTGGAAAAAGAGTATCAGGTTGCCTGTCCGGAAGATCAGCAGGCCGAGTTGCTGCTTTCGGCGCGACATCTGGACGAGCAAATGCGTGCCATCCGTTCCACCGGTAAAGTCATCGGACTGGAGCGCATTGCGGTCATGGCCGCACTCAATATCAGTCACGAACTCCTCCAGACCCGTAACGGCGTAGCGAGCGGCGATAAGAAGAGCACCGCTAAAGCTAAAGCTGACAGCTCAAGCAAAACCGTAGACGCGGCAGACGCCGCCGGTCTGTCTGGCCTTAACGCCAAGCTTGACGAGGCCTTACACCAATTGCGTCAGCTCGAAATTGGCTGAGCGAAAAAGTTTTCCTCGCCGTTAAGCGCGGCTCAGATACGCTATACTTGATCTCGGTCCCTGGTGCATGCGCCAGACATTCTGTCCTCGAGCCGATAAAGTGTTAACCGGGGGTGACCGCTGACGTTGGTGTGCAAGTCTGGCATGACCGGGAAGCCTGATACGTCACGGGAACCACCACCTTGAACCATCGGGTTCAAGGGCCGTACCGTCAGCGGTGCTCCGGGTACCGATTTTTATGTCAGTGAACTCGCAAAACATCTCTCTCAAAAACAACCGCGATAACAATAGTGTGGGCCAGGCCCAAAACGCGGCATCTCGCAAACAATGGCGAGTAGATCTGCGACAACGACGCAAAGCCATCGCCGCTTCTCAAGCCGAGCACGCTTCCAAGGAAGCAGCCACACACCTCTGCCACGATCCGCTCTGGAATGCTGAGCACATAGCACTGTATCTCCCCAACGACGGTGAACTGAATACCCAGGCGATAGCGGCAGAGGCGCAAAGAGCCGGCAAGCATGTGTATCTACCGGTGCTCAGAGGTTCCGGCATGCAGTTTTGCCAATGGTCAGCGGGTGATCCGCTCAAGGTAAATCGCTTTGGCATTGGAGAGCCCGAAGGAACGCCGGTAGATGCCAGTCGCCTGCAGCTTTTGCTACTGCCCACCGTGGGCTGGACGACTTCAGGATTTCGTCTGGGTATGGGAGGCGCTTACTACGATCGGTTTTTAGCCGATGGGGAGCCCTTAACAGCCTTCCGTATAGGTCTGGCCTACGACTGTCAGCGCGAAGACGCGCTGGACGCATTTAAAGAGAGTTGGGACCAACCCCTGGATGCGGTGCTTACAGAAAAAGGGCTTCGACGCTTCGAATAACTAGCGGTTTACCACTAACGATTAATTACTACGCCGGCTTGCAAGGGCGAGACAGGGGCCTCGGCGGATAGGTTGGCAGAGGAATTAGCAGACATCGGAAGCATCAAGGTGACAACCACACCGAGACCGAAGATCGCGGAAAGGACTAACAACATATCAGGTCGCTGTTTCACATTAATTCCTGTTTATAAAGCGTTCGTAACTATTTGCTATTTGCTATTTGCTACTTGCATCTATCTGATCCGGTTAAAGCCAAGCTTGGAAATCTTGCTGGCCCCTCAGATCGTGCTATTACGGCCAATCAACACCCTAAGCAGTGCTCAAATAACCGTGGGTCGTTATGAATTTTTTGTGACTATGTCATGAATATCGCATGGAATACTTGACAGAGCAAGACGTCTGCAAAGTAGAGCTATCGGGGATTAGTGCCCGCTATCGGGAGATCCGAGGTACAAACGGTAGGCCGCATTGTCGGTTTCGTCCCAATAACGATAGCCTATGGCGTCGAGACAGGCGCGCACTTCGGAGCGTTCTTTCGGGCCTACCTGCATACCCACAAGAATTCTTCCGTAAGCTGCACCGTGGTTACGATAGTGGAAAAGTGAGATATTCCAGCGCTGTCCCAGCCCTGACAGAAACTTCAGCAGGGCGCCCGGTCGCTCGGGAAACTCCACGCGATATACCCTCTCCTCACCCACACTTTCCGGTGCCAACCCGCCGACCATGTAACGGATATGCAACTTGGCCATTTCATTGTCGGTGAGGTCTTCGCAGTCATAACCCTGTTCGGCAAATTGGCCCAGAAGCGCTGAGAGATCGTCACCGCCGGGCTCTACGGACATTCCCAAAAACACGCGCGCATCCTGAGCGCTGCTATAGCGGTAGTTGAACTCCGTAATGTTGCGACGACCGAGACTGCTACAAAATTTTCGAAAAGCGCCGGGCTTCTCAGGAATCGTGACGCTGACTACCGCCTCGCGCTTCTCACCGATTTCGGTGCGCTCAGAAATGTAACGGAGCCGATCAAAATTAGTATTTGCGCCGCTGAGCACGGCCAACAACTGCTGCCCCTGCACACCTTCACGTTCGACGTACTTCTTAAGGCCTGCCAGCGCGAGGGCACCCGCAGGTTCCGCGATACCACGCGTATCCTCAAAGATGTCCTTGATTGCCGCGCACATCTCATCGGTGCTGGCGGTGATGACCTCATCGACGGTGTTACGAATAACCCGAAAAGTCTCTTTGCCTACCTGAGCCACCGCACAGCCATCCGCAAATAGTCCCACTTCGGACAAAGTCACGCGTCGCCCTTTCTCCAGGGCAGCTTTCAGACAAGCAGCATCTTCGGGTTCGACGCCAATAATTTTGGTTTTTGGCCAAACGTAGCGAATGTACGCCGCCATACCAGCCAGGAGGCCACCACCACCCACGGGAATAAACACCGCATCCAGCGGCTCCTGATGCTGACGAACAATCTCCATACCCACGGTGCCCTGCCCTGCAATGACATCAGGATCATCAAAAGGATGCACGTAGGTGAGCTTCTTCTCTTTTACGAGCTTTTGCGCGTGGGTAGAGGCCTCATCAAAGTTATCTCCATGCAACACCACATGAGCGCCGCGACCGCGCACTGCGTCCACCTTGATGCTGGGCGTTGTCCTGGGCATAACAATCGTGGCCGACACACCCATGCGCTGGGCCGCCATGGCCAAACCCTGAGCATGGTTCCCGGCAGAAGCCGCAATAACACCGCGCGCTCGTTGTTCAGGACTCAGGCGATGCATCTTGTTGTAGGCACCACGCAACTTGAAGGAGAACACCGGTTGCAGGTCTTCGCGCTTCAGCCAAATGCTATTGCCAAATCGTTTGGACAGCAGAAGCGCTTGATCCACGGGCGTCTCCCGCGCGACGTCATAAACGCGCGCGTCAAGAATCCGCTTGATGTAAGACTCAGGCATAACAGTCGACAAAGAATAAAACGCGCATAGTAATGCAGCGGAACCCAGCTTGCAGCCAACGTTTTTGGGAGTCTTGCAACAACAGGCGCAAAGTTTGTGTCCCTCTGCCTCCCCGACCCCCCCTTTACGCGGGTAAACTAGCCTTTAATCAAGGCCATCAAACTCAGGATAACTCCATGGATCAGGACAGCCTCAAGCTTAGCGTTGCGCAGGCGGCACTGGATATCGTCAAGCCGCAACTCGAGTCCAAAACCATACTGGGTATAGGCACCGGGTCCACCGCGAATATGTTTATCGATCTACTGGCCGGTGTGGCACACCAATTTGATGGTGCCGTCGCCAGCTCGGAGGCCAGCGCGGAACGGCTACGAGGTCACAACATTCCGGTTTATGACCTGAATGCCGTCGATCAGGTGGCGGTTTATGTCGACGGCGCTGATGAATGCAACGAATCCCTGGAACTCATCAAAGGCGGGGGCGCGGCACTCACCCGCGAGAAAATTGTCGCCGCCGTGGCAAAGGAATTTATCTGCATCGCAGACGAGAGCAAGTGGGTAGCCGTGCTGGGCGAGTTCCCCTTGCCGGTAGAGGTCATCCCCATGGCGCGCAGTCACGTCGCCAGGGAAATCGTCAAATTCGGCGGAGACCCTGTGCTTCGTGAAGGCGTTGTCACAGACAACGGCAACGTGATTCTGGATGTGTACAACTTCTCTATTGCACAGCCGCTTGCCACAGAAGCCAAGATTAATGGCATTGTCGGCGTTGTTTGCAACGGTTTGTTTGCCCTGCGCCCCGCCGACCGATTACTGCTGGGAACCGCGGAGGGCGTTCGCGATATCAAAGGTCCAGAATCTTTCCTGGATTCATAATTCCGGCCGGATCGAACACCCGTTTGAGCTGCGCCATGAGACTGATCTCTGCCTCGGAGCGGCTGTAGCCGAGGTACGGTTTCTTGAGTAAGCCAACGCCGTGCTCAGCCGAAATACTGCCACCATGGCGAGCGACCGACTCGAACACACCCTGACTCACCGTGCCGCAGCGCTGCTGAAATTCTTCCATGGGCATAGCATCGGGCTTGAGGATATTGAGGTGCACATTGCCATCGCCGATGTGCCCAAACCAGATGATCTCAAAATCTGGATAGTTGGCGCTTACTATCCCCTCAACCTCCTCCAATAATAGGGGGACTCGAGATACCGTCGTGGAAATATCGTTCTTGTAAGGAGTCCATTGGGAGATGGTCTCCGAGATATCTTCCCGCAATCTCCACAGCTTGCTCGCCTGAGCGAAACTCTGACTCATGACACCATCCTCGACCCAGCCTGCTTCGACACACTGCTCAAAGCAATCCATAGCGGCGGTTTCTGCCTGATCATCGGGCTTCTCAAATTCCAGCAGCGCGCAGTAACGACTCACCGTGGCGAAGGGTCGTGACAAACCCTGATGTTCAATGACCTTTTCAAGTGCTTCCTCCGAGAAAAATTCAAAGGCCTCCAGGCGGACGCGGTCTCTAAACGTTCTGAGGACCTGCATAATCGACGCCATATCCGGCGTGCCCAGCACCATCACCGCACGCTCCGCGGGCTCCGCTTCCAATCGCATAGTGGCCTCAACAATGATGCCCAGGGTGCCTTCCGAGCCAATCATAAGATGCCGAAGATCGTAGCCGGCATTGTTCTTGATTAGCCCTCGATTCAGGTCCAGCAATTCACCGGTGCCGGTTACCACCTTAAGACCTGCCACCCAATCGCGCGTCATCCCGTAACGAATCACCTTGATGCCGCCGGCATTGGTGGCGATGTTGCCCCCGATTTGGCTCGAACCACTGGAGGCAAAATCTACGGGATAAAACAGCCCTTCGCTTTCGGCAAATTCCTGAAGCTGCGCAGTGACCACCCCTGCTCCGCAGCGCACAGTCCGGTCAGTAGCATCAAAATCACCAATCTCGTTGAGTCGGTCCAATGCCAGCACCAGCTCTCCATTGGCGGCGACGGCGCCCGCTGATAAACCACTGCGACCCCCCGACGGCACCAGAGCAACGCTCTCTGAAGCCGCCCAACGCACAATAGCCTGAACCTCTTCTACAGAGGACGGCAAGACCACAGCCGCAGGATTGGGTGTGTGCACTCGTGTCCAATCGCGGCCAAATTGGAAGCAAGACTCCTCATCAGTACGCAGGCCTTTTTCATCCACCAGCGCAGCCAGCGATTCGAGTTGTTGAGGACTTAGCAAAGGAGACTCCGGGGCAATCACAAGAAATAATTTACACTACAAAAGCAGGACCAGCGCGGACGCCAGAGCCCGCGGCGGCGTATGCTACCATGCGCCGCCGCGCTGCTCAGGCAGTGTAAACACGATTCCGAAATACCCCGCAGAGTTTCCAGAAAATGGCCCAGCAATCCCTTGAAAAAAGCAAAATCCGCATCCTGTTGCTTGAGGGAGTGCATCCCTCGGCCATCGAAATCCTCAATCGTGCGGGTTACTTCAATATTGAGCATCACAGCAAATCCCTGCCCCCCGAGGAGCTTAAGGCCGCAATCGCCAACGCCCATTTTGTGGGCATACGCTCCCGCACCCAACTCAATGACGAAATACTCGCGGCTGCGCCTAAACTAATTGCCATCGGCTGTTTTTGTATTGGCACGAACCAGGTCGATCTTGATGCCGCTACGCGGCGGGGCATCGTAGTCTTTAATGCGCCCTTCTCGAATACGCGAAGTGTCGCTGAGCTGGTCATCGCAGAAGCCATTCTCTTGTTGCGAGGCCTGCCCGCAAAGAACGCCGCGGCCCATCGCGGCGAGTGGCAAAAGTCCGCCGCGCACTCCTACGAAATTCGCGGCAAGCGTTTGGGCATCATTGGCTATGGCAACATTGGCATGCAGCTAGGTGTTATCGCAGAAGGTCTTGGCATGCGAGTGCAGTTTCATGACGTGATTAACCGCCTGCCTTTGGGCAACGCTCAGCAGGTCGTGGGTTTGGATTCGCTCCTGGCTAACTCCGATGTTGTCAGCCTTCATGTCCCGGAAACGAGCTCTACCGCCAACATGATCGGTGAGAGAGAGTTAGCTCTGATGCCCGCGGGCAGCATCCTGATCAATGCCTCGCGCGGCACCGTAGTAGATATAGATGCTTTGGCCTCGGCACTGGATAGCGGACACATTCGCGGCACCGCAATCGACGTATTCCCCATCGAGCCTCGCTCGAATGATGACGAGTTTGTCTCCCCCCTGCGCGAATTCGATAACGCCTTCCTGACACCCCATGTCGGGGGCAGCACCATGGAAGCCCAAGCCAATATTGGCGGCGAAGTTGCCGAGAAATTGTCCCGTTATTCTGACAACGGTACCACCACAAGTTCGGTTAATATGCCTGAGGTGGCACTGCCGGAGCATGATGGCTGTCATCGCCTATTGCACATTCACAGGAACGTTCCTGGCGTGATGGGCGCAATTAATAACATTTTTTCGGAAATTGGCGTCAACATCGCAGCGCAGTATTTGCAAACCAACGAACACGTGGGCTATGTGGTGATTGATATCGATGCGGAATATTCAGAACTCGCCCTCGAAAAACTGACGGCGTTGGAAGCTACATTAAGGTGTCGAGTATTGTTCTAGACAGCTATAGAATCAGGAACTTCAGAGCGCGCCTCGCGGCAATAGCCCTGGGAGTTTTTGCGCCTTTTTGCTCGGCACAGTTCGTTGATGGGGATGGCACAGAGTGCTGCTCCTCGCTAAACCCGCAGCACGCAGCGCCAACTTACTACGGCGCAAGCATGTTTCGCGAAGACGACCCTCGCGCCGCCGCAAAATTCCTGATTGCGGAACCATTAGATCCTCCGGCCTCAGCAAAGGAGCTTCTCGCAACATTAGAACAGCAGGAGCTCGACAACGGCCCCATGTCACCACTGCTAGCCCCTACGCTTCAAAATCTGGGCGCTGCGTATCTCGCAGAGGGTAAAGATCGTCAGGCAATTCGAGCATTTAGCCGCGGAATCCATCTGGCCAGAGTTAACGGTGGGCTCTATACACCGTCCCAGACTACGATGCTGGAGCAACTGATCGCGACGCATGTCCGCAATGGAAACTATGCAGCAGCAGATGATCAACAGGCTTATCTGTATCGATTGAAACGCTTTGGGCAGCAGCATGCCGACAACGAAGATCTTCGCGCAGCGACGCTGCGCTACGCAGACTGGATGCGGGGGGTGTACCTGGGAGATATCGACTACCAGCGATTTCCACGACTGGTAGGAATTAACGATCTCTATGACGACGCTATCGAAGACATCGTAAACACCCAGGGTGAAACCAGCCCGGAACTCCTCAATTATCTTCAAGGCAAAGTCGCCCTCTCGTATCTGGTGTCTGTATATCCGGGAGAAAAGGAAACGGGGTTTCGTGCCTCGACCACGCAAATGGCCGGCTTTGATGTCGCAAGTGAAGCACAGCTGCGGTTTTGGCGAATGCGAGACCACAACTTTCGCTATGGACTGCAATCGCTGAAACACAAAGAGAAAGTCATTTCGGCAATGCCCAATAGCAGCGCCGAGGACCGGGCGAACGCCCATCTGGCCATCGCCGATTGGTATCAATGGCATCGACGCTACGCGCCGGCAATCCGTATTTACCGGGAAGCCTGGGCTATCATGGAATCAGAGCCTGGCAAGGGAGAATGGTATGCAAAAACCTTTGGGGAGCCTCTGGAGCTGCCGGAAGAAACAGTATTCAATCCCGGCGCTGTTCCCGTGGGAACAACCAAGTTGGCGGAGGTCGTTATCGACTTCGCGGTATCGCGCCATGGTGAGGCGGTAGACATCGACATCACCACCGATGCGACGGGTGAAGATGCAAAGTCTGCAACCAATCGGGCTTACAGGTATCTGCGCAGTGTGCGATTTCGCCCCAAACTACAGGACGGAAACGTGGTGGTCGCAGAGAATATGCACCGAACGTACAAAATAAGGTACTAAATAATGGCGGCAAACCCTGACTTAAAGCAGGTCATTGTTGAGGCTCAGGGAATGGTCCGTCAGGGCAATGCGAGCGGCGCCCTGGCTTATCTGCAGAACTACGCCGCACAGTTCAGTGCTTATGTGGACTTCCACATGAATGTGGCCATAGCGCACCGCACTCTCGGCAATCTGGCTATGGCCATCAAGGCACTCAATGCAGCGCTTGCCATCGACCCCTATGCTTTTATGCCAATGTTGTCTAAAGGCGCGATACTTGAGCAGATGGGTGACTTACGGACGGCAGCGCAGGTCTACAAAGATGTACTGCGTATTGCCCCCCACGAATCGGAACTCCACGCCTCGCTGCGCCCACCCCTCAAGCGGGCACAGGAAGTGGTTGATGAACAGGCCGCAGCCATGGCGACATACTTTCGCGACGCCCTGGGCCCATTGATGCAAGAGCATAGCGGGGAGTCACTAACGCGCTTCGAAGAGTGCATGGACGTCGTTGCGGGCGTCAAACGCATCTACAACGCGGAGCCCGTACAAGTGCATTATCCGCGCCTGCCCGCGATCCCCTTTTTTGACCGTAGCTACTTTCCCTGGTTTGAAACGCTTGAAGCTGCCACTGAGACTATCCAAGGGGAGCTTCAAACGCTCATGAACGAAGGCCTGCCCGGCTTCAAGCCTTATGTACAGTACGCTCCCGGG
>NZ_CBFIIF010000031.1:0-36489 GCF_965662665.1 Congregibacter sp.
GATGACCATGGTGCCGTTAGGGCCAAAGCCCTCATAGCGTGCCAGAGCAAAATCTTCGCCGCCGGTGCCCTTGGCTTTGTCGATGGCCTTATCGATGACGTGGGTGGGTACCTGATCTTTCTTGGCTCGGTCGATGATGCTGCGCAAGGCTAGGTTGCCCGCAGGATCCAGGCCGCCAGACTTTGCCGAAACATAGATTTCTCGAGCGTACTTGCTATACACCCGGGCTTTTTGGTCCGAGGTTTTGGCCATGGACTCTTTTCGGTTTTGGTAGGCTCTACCCATAATCCCTATACGTTCTTTTGGTTGGCTGTCAGCGCAAGATAAAGCTTTCACAGCTTGGTATCCAGAGCTAAGTATTGCAGTGAGCTGCTTCTGCCGTGTTCTCGTTTCTCGTCGAATCTGAGCAGCAGGGCGCCTCTAGGTGTGTCCTACGGGTATTATTCCGTTTGCGAATACAGCCATTCAAGCGCGAGGCTGCTCATCGCGTTAACGCCATGACTGAGGGCTTTGTCGTTTACATAAAAGTACGGAGAGTGATTAGGCGCGCCGCTGTCTTTTCCTTCAGCGGCTACCCCCAGGCCAAAAAACAGGGCCGGGATTTCATTCGCAAAGAACGAAAAATCCTCGGCACCCATAATGGGCTTCACAATGTGGGCGTTTCCATTGGCAGCCGCGCGTTTTAGCACCGGTGCCATTTGCGCTGTGAGCTCTGGATCGTTAGCGGTAACGGGAGTGCCTCCGGGTATTGTGACTTCGGCAGTGGCGCCAAAGCTCTCAGCAGTAAGAGTCGCCGTTCGCTTAATACGTTCGTGAACATCAGCTCGCATCGCCATGTCCAGAGTGCGAATAGTCCCCGTCATAACCACCTGCTCGGGAATGATATTGTTTCGATTGCCACCGTTGATGGACCCGATAGTGACTACCGCTGGCGCGTCGGAGATATCAATTTGTCGACTTACGATGGTTTGCAAATTGTTGACGATTTGCGCGGATACAGCGATAGGGTCGACGCCTCTCCAGGGCATAGAGCCATGGGTCTGCGTGCCTTTTACAATGATCTCGAACTTGTCTGCGGCTGCCATAAAGCCTTCAGGCTTGTACAAAATCATGCCCGCCGACGCTGGCATCACATGAAGACCAAAAATGGCGCCGGTGTCCTGCAAGACACCCTCTGCGACCATAACGTCGGCGCCTCCTTCAGCTTCTTCTGCAGGCTGAAAAATAAACTTGATAGTGCCCGGGATTTCATCGCGCATACCGGCGAGAACTTCGGCTGCCCCTAAAAGAATCGCCATGTGGGCATCATGTCCACAGGCATGCATGACACCGGTCTCTTGCCCGCGCCATTCGGTGGTGACCTTGGACGCAAAGGGTAAACCAGTCTTCTCCGTGACCGGGAGGGCGTCCATGTCTGCTCTGAGTGCAACGGTAGGGCCGGACTTTGAGCCTTTCAATATCCCGATCACGCCTGTTCCCGCTACGCCGGTCTGTACCTCATCAAATCCCAGGGCGGTCAACTCGGCGGCGATTTTCTTAGCGGTGTCGAACTCCTGATTACTGAGTTCTGGATTGCTGTGAAAATGGTGACGCAGTTCAACAACATTGTCGTTAACGCTTAGTGTTCGTTCATCAACGAGCATTTGCCAATCGGCAGCGGTGGCCGACAGAGGCAGTAGTGTGATCAACGACAGCAGAGTTATCGGGCGTAACATAAGAAGGCCTTGTGTAATTCGTGAGCAGAGAATGATGTTTCTTGCGCTGCAATCGAGCTTAGCGCGTTCACGGGGTCAGTGCATTATTATCAGGCTAAGCTGATGTTTCGCTACGTACTTTTATGGCTCCTCGTTTAAGGAAGTCTCAATGACGCAACACACGCTCTATGGTTCGGCGCTTTCTTTGTACACGGGGCGAGCGCGCAGTTATTTGATAAAAGCGGGGATCGCTTACCGCGAGACTACCCCTACAACCGAGCACTACATAAAGATTGTACTTCCCGCGGCGGGCAATCGCCAGGGCATACCTACGCTGGAAACGGCGGAGGGCGAGGTCATTCGTGACGGTGCAGCGATCATCGACCATTTCGAGGCATTAGGTGGCCATTTGTTTTCGCCCCGTGGCCTAAAGCAGAACCTGGTTAGTCGTTTGTTCGACGTGCTGGGAGCCGAGGGTTTATTACGACCGGCAATGCACTATCGCTGGAATTTCGATGATCAAAATCTTGATTTTCTGCGATTTCATTTTCAAACCATGATGCCCAAGGGCATGGAGGAAAAGACCGATAGAGCGATGCAGGCGATGCGGCGAGCGGGGCAGGGCTTTGGTGTGTTACCGGAGTCCGTGCCAGTGGTTGAGTCTTCCTACGAAGCGTTTCTCGATACCTTGGACGCGCACTTTTCCGCTGTGCCCTACCTGCTGGGCAACCGGCCCTGTATTGGTGACTTTGGCATGATCGCACCGCTCTACGCGCATTTAGGTCGTGACCCTAAGCCGCTATCGATGATGCAGGCTCGGGCGCCGCACGTATTTCGATGGGTCGAGCGGATGAACCGTCCCGAGCCTGATATCGGTGAGTTTGAGAACCAGATTGACGATTATCTGCCGGACGACGAGATTCCAGCCACGCTGGTCGCCGTTATGCAATGTATGGCCAGGGACTTCGTGCCAGAAACTCTAGCCGCAGCGACCGTGATCAACGATTGGCTAGCAAAAAGCTTGGAGTTAGCCGATGGCACCACTGCAGAGCGAGGCGTGGGCTTTTGTCAGTTTGATGTAGACGACGTGGCGATTAGTGCACTTGCACAGCCGTATCGGTTCTATTTGCTGGCGCGGGTTCAGGAGCTCTATGAATCGGCAGCAGACTCGGAGCAGTCGGCGCTAATATCCTTGTTAGAGTCAGCCGATATGAGCGCACTCCTGGGCGCGAAACTGACGCGCAAAATCGACCGGGCAGCTAATCTTGAGGTGTGGTCCTAGTATTGCGCCGGTAGTTCAACTCTCGTGTTTAGCTGTCTGACATTAACGGCGACCCTGTCCGCGCTTAAAAGAGTGCTTATAAACGGGTAGGTCAGATCATATCCGGGAGTGTCGACAGCAGCTGGCTTATCGCAGCGTCCAGACGCTCTAGTTTGGCAGCTTTGGATAGATTGAGTTCATCGGCCGAATATACTTCGACAGCGGCTTTCCACAGCGGATTGCCGTCTCCGACTTTTTCTGGAGTGGTCAGCGCTAGTATCAGCATGTCTCGCTCATAGGCTCCACCGCCCAGCATTGGGTACATGCGAGCCAGATCCAGGAGCTGTTTTTGCTCATCCAATAGTTCATCGGACATGTTCCCAATGAGAGCGGCGAGCAACACGTATCGACTGTTTGCGGGCGCTATAAACGTAAATCCCTTATCGCTCAAACTTTGCTGCACGCGCGCGGTAATTTCGACGGTCGCTAAATCTTCGATTTCCGCCGAGAGATCCCCAGCGATGACAAGGTCGTTCAGCCAGCTGACCGTGTCTCCCCGTTGAGGCTTGAATCCCGGCAGTTGGACGCTGATGACGGAATACTCTGGAAGACGCTCTTCGGGTAATGATTGAGATAAACAGCCCGTTAACAAAAACGCGCTAATGATCGTGATCATCGTTACTTTAAAAATGGTATTCAATCTCGCTCCTTCATCTTGAATGAGTAGGCCAGCTCGTCAAACTCCGCGCTTTCAATCGATGTACTGATCTCTTTTTACCTGAAGAATGAACGCGCAATGCCTCTAGCATAAACAAAGCAGCTAAGGCTTTGCCTTTGCTTCGCGCCGAGCTCGTTTCGTCAACGGCTTACCCTCTGCATCAACCGTGCTCTTGGGCTGTTCGCCCTTAGCCGTCTTGGAAGCGCGGCTACGAGTAATCAGCCGCAAAGTCTCGGCATCGCGCAATTGGGTTGCGTTCTTTTCCAGGGTATCCAGCTCTTCAAAGCTGTATAGGTCATTTTTTAACTTTTCTATTCTATTCACAGTGTGCTCGTAGGGGTGGGGCAGAGCCGGATGCTCTTTGGCCGGCAAGTATTACAGGTCGGCGATTGAAAAGCGTGGCATCTCTATAATCCTTTGATGGTAATACAAAAACTGAGTGTATGGCTGTGTCTGCCAGGTGCAGCTAAAGACTCTAATGAACTCTAGCAGAGCCGAAGAGCCACCGTCTGCCCTTTAAAACCAGCGCCAATCTGCGCTACTGACCTGCCCCCCTAGATAGACTCCAGCGTGCGGACCTCAGTCGGAGGTTGGATGTCTCACAGGAGCACTAGGCGTACTCGTGTACCTTCATCAGGCAAGCGTTCCAGCATGATATCTCCGCCGTGTGCGTTCATGATCTGTCGGCTGAGCGACAAACCAATACCGTTGCCGTCCCTACGTGTTGTAAAAAAAGGAATGAAGACATCGTCGATCAGGTCCTCGGGAATTCCCTTGCCGTTATCTGCAACGTCAATGATCGTACGTCCATAGTCCAGACGCGCCGATAGCGATATACGCGGAAGGGGCGTCCCCTGCAGGGCCTCCATGGCATTCTTGATGACGTTGATAAGCACCTGCTCGAGAAGCTGACGGTCCGCGTTCACATTTCGAAGAGACTGGCAAACTGAATGAGATCAACCGTGTTCATGTTACTTTCATACCTGAGTAAACGTTGACGACAAGTTAACGTTTGAGTGCCTGCAGAACTACTCGCCTTGAATAGTATCGCCAAGTTAACTGGCCTGAACAGGCAAAATCTGGCGTTTGAATACTTACAAACGCCATCGCTTTCCTCTGGATATCACTTTCGTGATCTCAGGATCAGTGCGTTTGGAGAGTGGGGTAGAGCAGTCGCCTGAGGTCGCGAGCCGGATTTCACTAGCTTGGAGCGGTTAATTTGCCAATACCATTAACTGTAAGCGTACGGTTTCCGAGCCTTTACGAAGGACAGCTAATCTTGGAAACGCACATCCGAACTGAGGTTAGCGCTCAGACGCCCTGACGAGAGATCACCGACGGCAATACCGTGATCTTTTTCCGGGCTGGCGTGTCACCTTCGAATTCGTAGCTTTTACCGTTAAGGGTGAAGCTAATGTAGACGGCGACGCTGCCGTCTGAGAGATAGCCTAGCCCGGGCAGCTCGCGGGCCGATTCGTAGGTCTCGTGCAGAACACCCTTTTCGTTCAGGCGAGCAGGGAAGCCCGCACTGAGCAGAAATATCACCAGCAGCGAAAGCGATGTGGTGCCCGATCGCCTCATGGATCGGCGGCGCTCACCTAGTGCTTGTGAGTTGAGCTTCACACAACACCCGGATCGACATAGTCACCTTCTCCCAAGCTGTCGGTGTGCATTTCCTGAAAGTCGTCAATCGCTTGCTGTGCATTTTTTGAGTCGGCAAATTTGGCAATGTGGAACAAAGCATCACCCTCATTGACCACCGGATTATTGGTCCTTCCAATGATGATGCCAGTAACGGGCGAGAGCACTTCTGTCTCATTATCCCCAATAGCGTCGGCTACACGACCTATTACCTGGCCGCGTTCCACGCGCGCCCCCAGTGCAGCCTCAATTCTAAGTAGCCCACCCATTGGCGCTCGCTGCCATTGTGAAGATCGCGACTCTATTACTTCGGGGGATACGGTTTGAGTGCGATGGGGGAGCATCTTGAGTTCTCGCATGACGTTTAAAACACCGCGTACGCCGCCTCTTATCGACAGCGCATCAAACCGCAGACCCTCGCCAGCCTCATAGAGCAAGATGGGGAGCCCTTTAGACATGCCATATTCTCGAAGAGATCCATCACGTTGCTTCGAGTCAATGATGATCGGTGCACCGAAAGCTCTCGCTAAGTGAGCGGACTCGGGATGATCTAGGTTGGCCCTAATCTGTGGAAGGTTAGTTCTGTGGTTGGAGCCAGTATGTAGATCAATGCCATGGGTGGCTTTGTCCACCACCTCGGTCGCGAAGAGGTTAGCCAATCTTGCAGCTAAGGACCCATGCTCGCTGCCGGGGAATGAGCGATTGAGATCTCTTCGGTCTGGAAGATACCGAGTGTGGTTGAAGAAACCGTACACATTGACGATGGGTGCACAAATAAGGGTGCCATGGAGACGGTTAAGTGCTTTGGTGTGTCGAATGCGTCGTATGATTTCGATCCCATTAATTTCGTCACCGTGTATCGCACCACTTAAAAGTAGTACGGGTCCATCTTGCTTCCCATGTATTACATGTATGGGAAGCGACATTGGGGTGTAGGGCGATTGTCCAGAGAGTTGCAGTGAGAGTGTTTCTCGATTTCCCGGCTCTACCGCGACGCTTCCGATTTTGAACGGTTGCCGGCGCATCTTATCGGTCATTCCTTATGCGCCCTTCGGATAGAGCAGGCGCTCATCCTGGTCGCCGCAGCAGTACGAAAGCGACGGATCAACAATAAATCGCCGGTTCAGGGATTGTCTGCCGATCAACATTCTGAAACCCATCTGGTCGCGATTGGTCAGTGTAACTTCAGCTTCGAAGTGATGAGGCCCAATTCTCAGCGTGGTAAGGACTACCGGTCGATTCTCGGTTTTTCCATTTGAGCTCGTAACGGCTCGCATGTCCAAACACCGCGCTTCGCAGACAATCACTGGCTGCTTGCGCCTCTGCACGGGGTGCACCGAAAACTTTATCCAGTCATCCCCCTTGTCGCTTGCGCAAATGTTGAACGCATGGAGTGCGGACGTTTTGGCGCCGGTGTCGATTTTCGCGAGGATGCCCGGGAGCTGTAAGTCTGGAAACGCGCACCATTCGCGCCAGCCAATAATGGATTTGGGTTGCTTGATGGTTTTTGCCACGTTAGTCCTCGAGGCGAAAAATGTAAAAGTGCCTGATGGTAACAGCAAAGCGGCAATGTGACCCCCGCCCGTCGTAGTGTTAGTCACACAGACAGGGTAATGTGATGAGGTGAGGCGTTTTCGCAGAAAAACGCACAAAGCCCCGGCTCTGGAAACCAACTCTAACGAGAGTAAACATGAAGCTTGCGATCTTATCTTGCAGCCCCAACGCTTACAGTACACGTCGATTGAAAGAAGCGGCGGAACAACGTGATCACAAAGTGAAAGTTCTAAACACTTTGAAGTTTTCCATTGATCTTGATGAAGGGGCTCCGGATCTTTACTACCGACAAAAGCAGCTGAGTGACTATGACGCAGTGATCCCGCGTATTGGTGCCTCGATTACTTATTACGGGACTGCCGTCGTAAGGCAATTTCAGGAAATGAACGTGTATTGCGCAAATACATCCCACGGTATTCTGAACTCTCGAGATAAGCTGCGCAGCCTCCAAATCCTCAGCCGGCACCATATCGGTATTCCTCGAACTACTTTTGTGCGTGACAAGAAGGACGTATTACCAGCCATCCAGCGAGTTGGCGGCGCGCCTGTAGTCATAAAGTTGATTGAGGGTACCCAGGGTATTGGCGTTCTGCTCGCAGACACAGTCAAACAAGCTGAGTCGATCATTGAGCTTCTTCAAAGTCAGAAACAAAATGTGTTGATTCAAAAGTTTGTCGCGGAGAGCAAAGGAAAGGACATTCGGGCGTTTGTCGTTGGTGATCGGGTGGTTGCCGCCATGCGACGGGTGGCTCAAGGCCAAGAGTTCCGAAGTAACGTTCACCGCGGCGGAATTGCTGAGCCAGTCGAGCTTGACGAGCGATACATCGAGACAGCGGTACGCTGTACCCAGATCATGGGTTTGACGGTGGCGGGTGTCGATATGCTTGAAGGTAAAGACGGGCCTCAGGTCATGGAAATCAACTCCTCTCCCGGACTAGAAGGCATTGAAGCCGCCACCGAGTTAGATGTGGCTGGAGCGGTGATTGACTACATGGCTGCGCAGGTGGATTTCCCTGAGATCGATGTGCGCCAGCGTCTGACTGTTAGTAAAGGCTTTGGTGTTACCGAGATCTACGTACCTGAGGGGTCGGAGTTCGTCGGGCAGTCCATAACGGATACGAAGCTGGAGGATAAAAGCATCAATGTTTTAACGCTTTATCGCGACGGCAAAGCAATTCCGAATCCTCGCAGAGATCGAGTGCTTGAGGCAGAGGACAAGCTGCTGTGCTTTGGCAAGCTTCAGGAGATGCGGGGGATGATCCCAACTAAAACCCGCAGGAAACGCCGCCCTGTCGTACAAGACCTTCCTACGCCGGAAGCTGACGATGCCGAGCAGGCAGAATAACGTTAAGCACACCCTTACATAAGTGGTCAGCAGGCTAATCCATAGAGCGTTTCTGATCACCCAATAAAAAAGGGCTGCATCTTTGCAACCCTTTGATATATGGGTGTGTAATCCCCCCAATAAATAATCGAGATTGAGGGTGCGGCGGAAATCTTGGACTACTTTGGAGGTGGTTCATGTATTCCCATTCTGATCGTTTAAAAGCGGTTGAGACTTACATTCAGTGCGGCAAGAGCGCAGCAGTAACCGTTCGAATTCTCGGATATCCCTGCAAGAAGCAGCTAAAGCGCTGGTATGAGAGTTACGTAGATTTCGACCAGATCGTTCCTAGAAAAAAGCGCAAGCCAAAATACAATGCGGCGGAACGTCGAGTGGCTATCGAACATTATTTCCGTACGGGCAAATGCATCGCTCGAACGGTAAGGGAGCTTGGCTATCCGAGTCAGCAGTGGCTGCGCGCGTGGGTAAACGGCGATCTTCCAGGCGCAACAACAAATCTAAGTAAATTGGCGCCTGTGCCAGCTCACGTGGATGCGGAGAGGAAACGCGCTGTCATTGAGCTATGCACCCGTCAAGACTCTGCCGCCGTTATCGCCGAGAAGTTCGGTGTTTCCCGCCAAGCGCTGTATAAATGGCGCAATAAACTAATCGATGCGGAAACGGGAAACACTATGAAGCGACGACGCGATCGGGCGAGCGATGAGGACCGCGATGGGCTGAGGGCAGAAGTAGACGTCCTCGAGCAACGCGTTCATGAGCTACAGCTTGAGCACGACATACTCATCAAGGCAAACGAACTCATAAAAAAAGAAGAGGGCGTCAATCCACGGACCCTGAGCAATCGGGAGAAGACTCTGTTGGTTGACGCCCTGAAAGACATCTACAACCTCGCTGAGCTGCTCACGTCACTCGAGCTGCCTCGGAGCTCGTATTATCACAACCGGAAAGCCCTAAAGCGTCCCGACAAATATGCAGATGTGCGAGGTGAGATGGTCGTTATCTTTGAACGCAATTACCGATGCTATGGCTATCGCCGCATTGGCGAATGCCTACGGCGCGGCGGCTTGCAACTCTCTGAAAAGGTTGTTCGCCGACTGATGGCTGAAGAAGGTCTGGTGGTCGGCAGCACACGGCGTAATCGTTTCAAGACCTATCGCGGTGAATTGAGCCCGGCACCAGAGAACATTACTGATCGTGACTTTAAATCGTCTTTGCCTAACGAGAAGTGGCTGACGGACTTGAGCGAGTTTGGAATTCCGGCCGGCAAGATCTATCTCTCCCAAATAATCGATTGCTTCGACGGTTTAGTTGTCAGTTGGTCGATCAGTCAGACACCCAATGCGGATCTAGTGAACGCCATGCTTGATGAGGCAATCATTACTCTTGCGCCTGGTGAAACGCCGACAGTACATTCGGATCGGGGTAGCCACTACCGCTGGCCAGGCTGGATTCGACGCATTGAGAAAGCAAATCTGAGGCGCTCTATGTCCCGAAAAGGTTGCACGCCCGACAATGCCGCTTGCGAGGCATTCTTTGGCCGACTGAAAACCGAGTTCTTCTACTCTAGGCGATGGACCGGTGTCACGATACCGATGTTTATTGCCGAACTTGATAGTTATATCCGTTGGTACAACGAATCTCGAATTAAGATGTCTCTGGGCGGTAAGAGCCCCGTCGAGTATCGTCAAGGCTTAGAGATTGCAGCGTAAATGCTGTCCAAGAAAAGCGCCGCACCCTCAATCTCGATTATTTATTGGGGGGATTACAACTGGTCATACTTGAATTGCCCCCAACTGATCAAACAAGCGACCCAATTCCTTGAGGCGGATGGGTTTGGAAAGCACCGCCGTGGGCTCCAGCCCTTCCTGCCCTGGATCGGAACCGGTTTGCCCGGTCATCAGAACGAAAGGAATGGACGAGCCAAGGTCGTTTCGAAGATAGGCCAGCAGAGACCTGCCATCACCACCAGGCATCCGAATATCCGAGAGAACCAACTGTATTGTAGGGTTCCTGACGAGTCTGTGGATCGCACACTGCCTGTTGCAGGCAGTTTCGACGTGGCGACCCGTCGAGCGAAGAAAGTCACTGATCTATGCGACAATTTCCGGCTCATCGTCTACTACAAGAATGCGGTCAATCATGATGATCTGCTCTCCTGAGCATTACTGACTGCCCTCACGTTTACGCTAATACAGCCAGATGGTCACTGCACTGACCCACATCATTACAATGAATTTACATTTGGCCACCCGAGGGCAAACCCACACCTCATGCGACACTTCTGCTGCTTCAGCCTAAAAGCAAAGCGCCGGCGGCGGCCTTGAGCAGCCGGCGAACTTCCAACTCCCTGGCAACTTGTTCGGCAAAGCGCTCAAGAATCCGTCGCCCCTTGGGACCCAGTGACTTCCGAGCCTCCATATCTATCAGGCAAAGCGAGCCAATCGCCTGGTGGGCAGAGAATATGGGCGCTCCACAGTAGTAACGTATTCCCGGAGCCTGCGTTACCAGTGGATTAGCGTGAAACCTTGGATCGATAGCAGCGTCGGTAACCTCAAAGAATTCGCCGCTGGCAACGGTATAATTACAAAACGCGACGTCCCGATCGGTCTCGCAGACATCAAGACCCACCACGCTCTTAAACCATTGCCTCTCTTTGTCGATCAGGGAAATGACCGTTACGGGCACGCCAAAAATATCCTGCAGGTTTTCGGTAATGCTGTCGAAAGATGGTTCCGGCCCAGTATCTAGTATATGTAGATCGTGCAGGGCGCCCAGGCGACCTCCTTCATCATTGCACAAGGGATATTTCATTCGTAACGTCCTTTTCAGACTGTAGATTAAGCCCCTTGATCACCCGATCGATCATGTCAGGTCGATGGAAAAAGAACCCTTGAAACGTCGTAAAGCCAAGTCGTTGCAGTGACATCAGTTGTTCCTCAGTCTCCAAGCCCTCGACCACGTGAGACTTACCAAGAGTAGTGATCATATCGGCCAGCAAGCCTAATACCTGAGCCTTCTTTGCACGCACAGCCACGTCTTTTACCAGCGCCCTGTCAATCTTCACAATGTCGAAGTCGTAATCAGTGAACAACGACATCCCGTTGAATCCTGCCCCGAAATCATCCAGCGCGATCTGCACGCTGTGTTCTCTTAGCCGCCTGAAAACGGGGTGCACTCTGTCCACCGAAGGCATGGGGTTCATTTCCGTAAACTCGAACACCAGGGGTAATCTGTTTCTCTCTATCAGCGAATACAGATGATGCGTGTACCGCTCTTCGAGAAAGATTTGATTATCGACGTTGATGCAAACGGGCACCCCAAGTGCAGCGTGCACTTCCCTGGCGATCTGAACATGCCACTTCACCAGATCGAGATGTGCCTCCACCGGCAGCTTCTGAAAGAACGCCTCCAGATCGGGGATATCACCGCCCCCGACTGGCCTGGACAGCAACTCCACCTTGTCCACTCTGCGGGTAGTGGCATTCACAATTTGCTGGCCATAGCACGCGAGCTTCACACCATTTGCCCACCGATAGGGCCGGGTCAATCCACCAAAACCCATAAAAATCACCTGTCTGCCTGATGAACATGAGATGCTGCTTGCGGCCGGTCGCAAAGAATTTCTATTTATATTTATCTTAAAACACCAATAAACACAAGGGATTACAACATGGAATACCTTGAAAAAATGTGGTTGGAATACGCCATCATGGTGATCAACTTCGCAGTTGCGTTGATCATTCTCGTAGCGTTCTACATCGCAGCAGCCGTCGGCAGGGCACTGGTACGCCGGCTGCTCGCACGTACCGGCCTCGACAACAACTGGTGACCACCGAAGGCCTCAGCGAGGACTTTCCCGTCGAGAAACTGGCTTCGGGCACGGTCTTCTGGCTGATACTGGTGTATGGCTTTCTCACTTTCCTGGACAAGCTGAATCTGGAAACCGTTGCCCAGCCGGTAAACTCGTTCCTCAGGGGAATTTTTGCCTATCTCCCGAAACTGGGCGCCGCACTGGGCTTCATCATCCTGGCTTGGGTGCTTGCGCGTCTTGCCAAACTGGGGATAGGCGGTGTCGTGGGCGTCATTGTAGGCACCCACATTGCTGACCAGACCTATGTGATAGTCCGTGGCGAGGGGGAGAAGGCATAGCCCGAATCTGGCTAATAAATAGCCAATTTGCCCCTATAGTCGATGCCCAATTCAGAAACTCTGACAAGGGCTCTGACAGAGAGGCTGTCAGGGGCGCAATAAAAAAGGGCTGCATCGCTGCAACCCTTTGATATATGGGTGTTTTACACCCTAAATATGGCTCCGCCTGCTGGGCTCGAACCAGCGACCCAATGATTAACAGTCATTTGCTCTACCAACTGAGCTAAGGCGGACTAACACTCTCCTTTCGAAGAGGGGCGCGATTCTAATCACCCTCCGCTTCGGAATCAACACCAATTATACTATTGGGCTTTTCGTCATAAGCACCTGCCATGAGCAAGCCCTTCAAAGTTAACTCCCCGTTCCAGCCTGCGGGTGATCAACCGACTGCTATCAAGTCTCTCGTCGAAGGAATACACGCGGGCCTGGCGGCCCAAACGTTGTTGGGGGTAACGGGTTCAGGTAAGACCTTTACCATGGCGCACGTCATAGAGCAGCTGCAGCGCCCAACCATTGTGATGGCTCATAACAAGACGCTCGCGGCGCAGCTTTATGGCGAGTTTAAGGAGTTCTTTCCCGATAATGCGGTGGAGTACTTCGTGTCTTATTACGACTACTACCAGCCGGAGGCCTACGTCCCTTCCTCCGACACGTTTATCGAGAAGGACGCCTCGGTTAACGAGCACATCGAGCAAATGCGCTTGTCCGCGACCAAGGCATTGCTGGAGCGTAAGGATTGTATCGTGGTGGCCACGGTATCCGCCATTTACGGATTGGGTGACCCCAAGTCTTACTTCAAGATGGTGATGCATATTTCTCGCGGAGAAATCATCGACCAAAGAGAGGTGCTGCGGCACCTCGCGGAGCTTCAATACCAACGCAATGATATAGATTTTTCCCGGGGTACCTACCGGGTTCGTGGTGATGTGATAGACGTCTTCCCCGCAGAGGCCGAAGCCGAAGCCATACGCATCGAGCTGTTTGATGAGGAGGTAGAAAACATAAGCCTCTTCGACCCGCTTACCGGCGTCATCATTGCAAAAGTCCCTCGGGTGACAATTTATCCCAAAACGCACTACGTGACTTCCCGAGACATCATGCTCAATGCCATCGAGCATATTGAGGTTGAGCTTGACGAGCGTGTGAAGCAGCTCAAGTCTGTCGAAAAGCTGGTAGAGGCCCAGCGACTGTCGCAACGAACCCGCTACGACATCGAGATGATCCGTGAGCTCGGCTATTGCCAGGGCGTGGAGAACTACTCTCGTTATCTCTCGGGGCGAGGGCCGGGTGAGGCGCCCCCGACGCTTTATGAGTATTTGCCAGACGATGCTCTGGTCATTATCGACGAGTCTCATGCGAGTATTCCGCAGATCGGGGCCATGTACAAAGGCGATAGATCTCGCAAGGAAACGCTTGTGGAGTACGGTTTTAGATTGCCTTCCGCCTTGGATAACCGACCCTTGCGATTTGAGGAATGGGAAAATCTACTACCGCAGGCGGTGTTTGTGTCGGCGACGCCCGGCCCTTATGAGGCAGCCCATGCGGGGCAGGTGGTTGAGCAGGTCGTAAGGCCCACAGGTCTCACGGACCCCGAAATAGAAATCCGTCCTGCGACTACTCAGGTGGATGATCTCCTTGGAGAGATTCACAAGGCGGTAGACATGGGCGATCGCGTACTGGTGACCACGCTGACCAAGCGCATGTCGGAAGACCTAACGGAGTATCTGTCTGAGCACGATGTGCGTGTGCGCTACCTGCACTCGGATATCGATACCGTAGAGCGCGTCGAGATTATCCGTGATCTTCGCCTGGGTAAGTTTGACGTGCTTGTGGGTATCAACCTGCTTCGCGAGGGCCTGGACATGCCCGAGGTTGCTTTGGTCGCGATTCTCGATGCGGACAAGGAGGGCTTTTTGCGCTCGGATCGCTCGCTAATCCAGACCATAGGGCGGGGGGCGCGTAACCTTCGGGGCAGGGCGATCCTCTACGCCGACAAAGTGACAGGCTCCATGCAGCGCGCCATCGATGAGACTGATCGTCGTCGCCGTAAGCAAGTGGAGTTCAATGAGGCAAACAACGTGACGCCCGTAGGCGTTACCAAGAGTGTTCAGGACATTATGGAGGGCGCCCGTCGCATGCCCACCAAGGCAAAGGCCAAGGGACAGAAAGTGGCGGAAGAGACCCTGGCCTATGGGCAGGAGCTGCTCAAGCTATCGCCCGCGGCCTTATCGCGGCGTCTCGATAAAATGGAAGCGCAAATGCATAAGCACGCCAAGAATCTGGAGTTTGAGCAGGCCGCAGCACTCCGTGATCAACTCACGGAGATTAAGCAGCAGGCCTTTATGAGCTGAGTCAGCGCTAGCAGGTTTTAGCTAACTGCTAGCGGATCACCAGCACTCGGTTCGTGACCGGGTAGACCCACTCCACACCGCGTTCTGTCACAACGGCATCATCTTCCAGAGGAACGCGCAGCTTTTTGTTCCCCCACTCCGGAATAGCCGTGTAGGCAAACAACTCGATAGAGAACAGATTGCTGGGGTGAATCATGTACTTCATGCGCTCGGGGTTGAACCAGGCGATGGAGGGGCCAATACCATGACCCAGATTGCCTACGCTATGACAGCCAATGATTACGTCCACCACACCAGGATCGTCCGTAGGTTGATTGAACTTCTCCATGACCGTAAAGCCCGCCGCATTGATCTTTTCATTCATTAAGTCGTAGGTCTCGCCTGCCGTGCGTCCCGCTTTGATGTTCGCCTTGAGGATGTCCCGTACTTTGCGCCCGTTATCAAAGGCCTTTTGAATACTTGCGGGGACTTCGGTTTCACCCTCTTTGAGCACGTAGGCCTGGCGCTTCATGTCGGTGTAAAAGTTGAGATAGCCGACGCCCCAGTCGATGGCGAGAAAATCTCCCCGTTGGATGACGTGATCGTCAGAGAGCGCAACAAAGCCATCGGGTCCGGTGATGTACACCGAGGGCATGCCAAAAGACGTGCCTAAGTTGTTCGCAAACTGCTGCTCGCGCATCCACCAAGCCACGTCGGCAAGGGTGGTGACTCCTGGGGTGATGACCTCATTGGAGAAAGCGGTCTCTGCGATCTTGCGAGACATTTCACCCGCGCGGGCGAAGGCGGCGATCTCTGTTGCCACTCGGCGGGACCGAAAGTCCGAAGCAAGCTTTTCGGCAGACACAAAGCGTTCGCTGTACTTCTTGCCGAGAGTGCTTTGTAAATGTCGATAGCCGGTAAGGGTAAGCCCATCAGCGCCACCGATGTGCTCGGCGTAGTTAAGCGCGATAGTCTTTGGGTCTCGCTCTGCGACAAAGGCTGCAAGGTCGAACTCCCCTTCGGTGGTGTAATCATAAGCGCCATTCTCTTCGATGAGATGAGTGCCGATACCCAGGGCAACGCGTTCGACACGACCTTTGCCAAAGTCTTCTTCGCGATAGGTAAATATATAGTAGCCCCAGCCACCCACGTAGCCCTTACCAAAGTCTTCCGTCAGGGGGTCGTCATAACCCTCGCGATTCACGGTAATCCACATTTCTACGCCGTTTTCCCGCATAACCTCGGGCAGCACCAAATCAAACTTCTCTTTGCGTATCTGGTTCATCATTTCCCAGCGATGCTGGGCTTCGCCTTCACTGGAGGCGGACAGGCTTGTCAGTACTAGGACAGCTGTTAGCAGGAGTTGGAAAACGTAAATCATGAGCAGGATCCATGTCGAATTGGCTAAGAAGAAACTTTAGCAGCTGCCGAGCGGTACTTCTTCTCTTTAAAACGTTTTGGCTCTAGGGCAGAATGCGCGCCCCGCGGTGAGGTTCGGTCCTCACCGAAATCATGTGGCCTTTCGTGGGGGCCACCACTGAAGGAGACGCACTAGATGCCAACCATTACATTGCCTGATGGCAGCCAACGAATATTCGATCACGCCGTTACCGTAGCCGACGTTGCTGCGGATATAGGCCCTGGCCTCGCGAAAGCCGCCTTAGCAGGTGTTGTTGATGGCCGAGAGGTCGATACAAGTTTCAGTATTGACGCCGACTCTGCTCTCGCCATTGTGACCGAGCGTGATGATGCGGGCGTGGAAATCATTCGCCACTCCACAGCGCACCTTCTGGCGATGGCTGTGCAGAGCCTTTACCCGGGCACCCAGGTTACGATCGGCCCGGTAATCGAAGACGGTTTTTACTACGATTTTGCAGGTGAGCATCAGTTCACCCCGGACGACCTGCCTAAGATCGAGGCCCGTATGGCTGAAATCGTAGGTGAGGATCTGTCCGTAGAGCGGATCGTTATGGATCGTGACGCGGCGGCCGCTGAATTCGAAAAGATGGGCGAGAGCTACAAAGTCGAAATCATTCGAGATCTACCCGAGGGCGAAGAGATTTCTCTGTATCGTCAGGGCGATTGGATAGACCTTTGTCGCGGCCCCCATGTTCCAAGCACGGGCAAGCTGGGAGCGTTCAAACTGACCAAGCTCGCTGGTGCTTACTGGCGTGGTGATTCCAACAACGAGATGCTGCAGCGCGTCTACGGCACCGCATGGGCCAATAAAAAGCAGCTCAAGCAGTATCTGCGTCGCATCGAAGAGGCCGAGAAGCGCGACCACCGCAAGATCGGCAAGAAGCTGGACTTGTTCCACACCCAGGAAGAAGCACCGGGTATGGTTTTTTGGCATCCAGACGGCTGGACCATTTACCAGGTGATCGAGCAGTACATGCGCGAGCAGCAACGCGCGAACGGCTATCAGGAGATCAAAACGCCGCAGTTAGTTGACATGACGCTTTGGGAGAAGTCCGGTCACGCCGACAAGTTCGGCGATGATATGTTTACGCTCAAGTCCGACGAGCGTGACGTTGCCGTAAAGCCGATGAACTGCCCCTGTCACGTACAGGTGTTTAATCAGGGGCTTCGTTCCTACCGCGACTTGCCTCTGCGCCTGGCCGAATTTGGCAGCTGTCACCGTAATGAGCCGTCTGGTTCCCTCCACGGGATCATGCGTGTGCGCGGTTTCACCCAGGATGACGGTCATATTTTTTGCACGGAAGAGCAGATTCAACCCGAAGTATCGACCTTCATTGATTTTCTTCATGCCGTTTACAAGGATTTTGGCTTCGACGAAGTCATTTATCGCCTGTCGACTCGCCCTGCCCAACGCGTAGGAACTGACGAAGATTGGGACCGTGCCGAGAAAGCCTTGGCCGACGCTCTGGACGCGCAAGGTCTGGACTGGCAGGAGCTGCCGGGTGAGGGCGCCTTTTATGGTCCCAAGATTGAGTTTTCCCTGAAAGACTGCATCGGTCGGGTCTGGCAGATGGGTACCGTGCAGGTGGATTTTTCCATGCCCGGTCGTCTTGATGCCCAGTACGTGGCAGAGGATGGTTCTCGCAAAACACCGGTGATGTTGCACCGCGCGGTACTCGGTTCTTTCGAGCGATTCATCGGAATTCTCATCGAAAACTTCGAAGGCGCGTTTCCCGTTTGGCTGGCCCCAAAACAGGCCGTAGTCATGAATATCACCGAAAAGCAGGACGATTACGTCCGATTTGTGGAAGATTCCTTAAAAAACAAGGGTTTTCGGGTTTTTTCGGACTTGAGAAACGAGAAAATCGGCTTTAAAATCCGCGAGCACACAATCCAGCGCATTCCCTACCTCGTCGTGGTGGGTGAAAAAGAAGTCGAAGCGAAGACGGTGGCCGTGCGGTCACGTAGTGGTGAGGACCTCGGAACGATGTCCATTGAGGCATTCGCAGAGGTACTTGACCGTGACGTGGCGCAACATGGCCGCATTGCTGTCGGCGACAGTCAGGAATCCTAGTTTAAAAACCGGGCTTGGCCGTAGGATTGATATAAGGCTCCTACGAGGGAGCGCAAATTTGGAGAGCAGCGATCAGTAAAGATAGCGGTAAGGGCAAAAGATCCCTTATCAATGATGAAATAGTCGCGGATAAGGTCCGTTTAGTGGGTGCAGAAGGCGAGCAGGTGGGTATTGTTCCCCTCGCAGAAGCACGGGCGGCTGCGGAAGCAGCCGGTATGGACCTTGTACTGATTGCGGATCAGTCGGATCCCATGGTCTGTAAAGTCATGGATTACGGCAAGCATATCTTCGAGGCGAAGAAGCAGAAAAACGCCCAGAAGAAAAAGCAAAAGCGTACGCAACTGAAAGAAATGAAGTTTCGTCCAGGGACGGAGGAAGGGGACTACCAGGTAAAACTACGCAACCTGGTGCGTTTCCTTGAGAACGGGGATAAAGCCAAAGTCACGCTGCGTTTTCGCGGTCGTGAAATGGCTCACCAAGAGATAGGCATGGAGCTGCTCAAACGAGTGGAAGCCGATCTTGCGGAACTTGGCGGTGTCGAGCAGTTTCCGAAAATGGAAGGCCGGCAGATGACCATGGTAATCGCCCCGAAAAGGAAGAATGGCTAGCGGCCTGTGAATGCCCTGAGTCATTTAATTTAAAGCGAGTTCCGATAGTAAGCCTCCGGGCACATTCGGACCCAATGCGGAGTACAAGTAATGCCTAAAGCAAAAATTCACAGCGGAGCGGCTAAGCGCTTCAAAAAAACCGCAGGCGGCTATAAGCGCAAGAGTGCGCATAAGAGCCACATCCTGACCAAAATGACCACCAAGCGTAAGCGCCAGCTGCGTGGAACTTCAATGATCCATGACAGTGACAAAGTGCTCATCGACCGCATGATGCGGGCGCGCTAAGCGTTTATTAAGGACAGGAGAAGAATATGCCTCGCGTAAAACGTGGTGTCGTCGCACATCGTCGGCACAAGAAAATTCTGAAGCAAGCCAAAGGTTATTACGGAGCACGCTCACGCGTCTTTCGCGTAGCCAAGCAGGCAGTCACTAAAGCGGGACAGTACGCTTACCGTGACCGTCGTCAGCGCAAGCGTCAGTTCCGTGCACTGTGGATCACGCGTATTAACGCCCAGTCCCGTGCCAATGGTTTGACTTATAGCAAGCTGATCAATGGCCTTAAGAAAGCCAACATTGGTTTGGATCGTCGCGTACTTGCGGATCTCGCAGTACATGACAAGCCAGCCTTTGCAGCAGTCGTGGAGCAAGCCAAAGCAGCTCTCGCTGCCTAAAGCCCCTGGCTGGACAAATCCCGCCGCGAAAGCGGTGGCTTGCAACACGGAAAAATCAAAGGGAAAGGGCCCAGCCTTTTCCCTTTTTTTGTGGCCGCTTTTTTCGGTCCACTGGATTCGGCCTTTTGAGGCCATATTTTTATGGGTAGCTTTGAACCATGGAAAATCTCGAACAACTTGCCAATGAGGCGCGCGCGGCGATCAATGCAGCGCCTGATGTCCCGGCGCTGGAGACAGCCCGAGTCGATTATTTGGGCAAGAAAGGCGCGCTCACTGCTCTGCTGAAAGGCTTGTCTGCCCTGTCTGCCGAAGACCGACCGGCAGCGGGTGCGCAGATCAATGTGGTTAAGCAGGAGATTCAGGCTCTTATCGGCGAGCGCAAAGCCGCGCTGGAAGAGGCGGCAATCAGTGCTCGTCTGGCCAGCGAGTCCATCGATGTGACACTCCCGGGTCGCTCTGTGACCAGCGGACGCGTGCATCCCATTAGTCGAACCATCGAGCGTATCGAGGAGTTTTTTGGCTCTGCAGGATTTTCCGTTGCCGACGGTCCCGAAGTCGAAGACGACTACTACAACTTCGAAGCTTTGAATTTTCCACCGGAGCATCCGGCGCGTGCCGAGCACGATACTTTCTTTGTCGACCCGACAACGGTGCTGCGTACGCATACTTCCCCTGTGCAGGTGCGGGTGATGGAAGGCAGCGAGCCGCCGCTGCGCATCATTTGCCCCGGACGGGTTTATCGCTGTGACTCGGATTTGACGCACACGCCAATGTTTCACCAGGTCGAAGGACTGTTGGTGGATGAGCATTCGAGCCTTGCAGATCTTAAGGGACTCATTGAGCAGTTCCTGCAGGTGTTCTTTGAGAAAGAATTCGCCGTGCGTTTTCGGCCCTCGTACTTTCCTTTTGTAGAGCCCGGTGCCGAGGTCGACATTCAGTGCGTCCATTGTGGTGGCGACGGTTGCCGCGTTTGCAGTCATACCGGTTGGCTTGAGGTGATGGGCTGCGGAATGGTGCATCCCCGCGTATTCGAAATGGCGGGTATCGATCCTGAGCGCTACTCAGGCTTTGCTTTTGGCATGGGGGTAGAGCGCCTGGCGATGCTTCGTTATGGCGTGAATGACCTGCGACTTTTCTTCGAAAACGACCTGCGCTTTCTCGCGCAATTTTGATTGCGATCTACCGTGTGTAGCAATAAGCGTGTGGCAATAAGGAGTACTACGTGAAATTCAGTGAGCAATGGCTGCGGGAGTGGGTAAACCCCGCATTGAGCACCGAAGCCCTGGGACATCAGATCACTATGGCCGGCCTGGAGGTCGATGCCATCGAGCCTGTCTCCGGCCCCTTTAGCGGCGTGATCGTGGCCGAGATTACCGAGGCAGTGCAGCACCCGGATGCGGATAAGTTGCGTGTCTGTACCGTAAACGCAGGCGATGGAAACACCGTGCAGATCGTTTGTGGTGCGCCCAACGCCCGCAAGGGACTCAAGACCCCACTGGCGATCGTAGGAGCGATGCTGCCCGGCGACTTCGCGATTAAGGCAGCGAAGCTTCGCGGTGTTGAATCTCAGGGAATGCTCTGCGCGGCGTCGGAGTTGGGTTTGTCTGAAGAAAAAGACGGGATCCTGGAACTGCCGGATGATGCACCGGCAGGCACAGATCTTCGCGAATATCTTAAGCTCAATGACGTTAGCATTGAGATCGGCCTCACACCCAACCGCTCAGATTGTTTGGGACTAGCGGGCATCGCTCGCGAGGTGGGCTTACTCAATGATCTGAGCGTCTGTGCTCCCCCCGAAAACACGGCCGCAGTGACTACCGATGAGGCGGTCACTGTGGAGCTTCGTGCCCCACAGCGCTGTCCTCGATACCTCTGTCGTGTCATCGACGGCGTTGATCTCAGTAGGCCGTCGCCCCTGTGGATGCAGGAAAAGCTTCGCCGCTGCGGTCTGCGCAGTATCGATGCGGCAGTAGATATCACCAATTATTTGCTGCTGGAGCTTGGTCAGCCCATGCATGCCTTTGATCTCGACAAGATCAATGGCGGTATTGTCGTTCGCGAGGCGACTGCGGAAGAATCTCTCGAACTCCTGAACGATCAGGAGATCACCCTGGGTGAGGGTAATTTAGTGATTGCTGATCAGCAGGGCGCACTGGCCTTTGCGGGCATTATGGGTGGTGCGAGCTCGGCCGTGGGCGAAGGCACTACGCGGCTTCTTTTGGAGGCGGCGTTTTTTGCGCCGGTGCCTCTCAGCGGTCAGGCACGGTCCTTTGGATTACATACGGATTCGTCGCATCGCTTTGAGCGCGGCGTTGATTTTCAGCTTCAACGACGCGCTATGGAGCGTGCAACAGAGTTGCTGTTGGAGATCGTAGGTGGTTCTGCGGGACCGATTACCGAGGCAGTGTCCGAAGAAGACCTGCCTGCACCGGATCCCATTCACTTGCGCGCAGCGCGCATTGAACGGCTTTTGGGTGTGGCCATCGATGATGCGACAGTAGAGCGTATTCTTCGTGGTGTGGGTCTGGAAGTGTCGGCAGTCGATGGCGGCTGGGAGTGCGCAGTCCCGAGCTGGCGTTTTGATTTGCGTATCGAAGCCGATCTTCTCGAAGAACTGGCGCGGGTTTACGGATATAACAACCTCCCGGTGACGCGCATTCGAGCGGACGTTGTATTGCCATCAATCCCCGAAGAAAAAGTGCGACTGCGACAGCTGCGTCGTGCCCTTGTCGCTCGCGATTATTACGAAGCGATTTGTTACAGCTTTGTGGATGCGGATATTCAAAAGCAACTTGATCCGAACATTGAGCCCGTAGCTCTGAATAATCCTATCTCTCCCGAACATGCGGTTATGCGTAGCAGTCTGCTTGCGGGACTGCTGCGATCAGCGCAGCACAACGTAAAGCGTCAGCAGCCGCGAGTACGTCTGTTTGAGACGGGATTGCGCTTCTTGCCGGATGCCGAGGGCCTAAATCAGCGCCCGGGCCTGGCGATGCTCATCACGGGCTCTCAGACAGCAGAAGGCTGGGCAGAAGCGGGGCGCAACGCTGACTTTTATGATCTCAAGGGAGACATCGAGGCACTGCTGGAGCTCACGGGAGACGTGGCGTCTTTTCATTTTGAGGCAGGAGAGCGCAGTGGACTGCATCCCGGGCAGACAGCCTGGCTCAAACGCGGCGATAGCATCGTCGGATTTGTGGGCGTCCTCCATCCGACTCTGCAGAAGAACCTGGATTTCGATCTTCCCGTGGTGGTCGCCGAGCTGGATCTCGAGTTGCTCAGCATGGCTACGATTCCGGCCTTTACGCCCGTGTCCCGCTTTCCGGCACTGCGTCGGGATATTGCGGTGATCGTGGATAAAACGGTTGCGGCTGGTGAACTTCTAGCCGATGTGCGAGCCACGGCGGGTGTTTGCCTTCAAGACTTAACGCTGTTTGATGTCTATGAGGGCAAAGGTATTGATCCTGCTAGAAAAAGTGTCGCTCTGGGTTTGACTTTTCAGGATCATTCGCGCACTCTTGATGATAATGAAGTCAACACATGTATTCAGCAAGTTGTTGATTCACTGAAAGAAAACTATAAAGCGGAGCTTCGCGGTTAACTTTTGCAGTTAGCTTGTAGTGTTAGCAACGAAGCACGCGGTAGAGGTCTCACCGGGACGGTTGAACATGAGCGCACTGACCAAGTCCGAAATGGCAGAGCGGTTATTTGAAGAACTTGGGCTGAATAAGCGCGAGGCGAAAGAAATAGTCGAGCTGTTTTTTGAAGAAATCCGAGTTTGCCTGGAGAATAACGAACAGGTGAAGCTCTCGGGTTTTGGCAATTTCGATTTGCGTGACAAAAGCCAGCGCCCGGGACGTAACCCAAAAACGGGAGAGGAAATTCCGATTTCTGCCCGCAGAGTGGTAACCTTCAAGCCAGGGCAGAAGCTCAAGGCCAGAGTAGAAGAATATGCTGGAACCGAGTCACAATAACGAACTCCCCGCGATACCGGGCAAGCGCTATTTCACCATCGGTGAAGTAAGCGAGCTCTGCGCCGTAAAGCCCCATGTCTTGCGATATTGGGAGCAGGAGTTTCCTCAGCTCAAACCGGTCAAGCGTCGCGGCAATCGTCGCTATTACCAGCGCGAAGACGTACTCATGATTCGACAGATTCGTTCCTTACTCTACGATGATGGCTACACCATCGGCGGCGCTCGGCAGCGCATGACTGATGAAAAAGCCAAAGGTGTGCACCCCACACATATCGATGCGGTGATTCAGGAAACCATCGATGACCTTGAAGAGCTGCTGGAACTTTTAAGACCAGGCCGCTAAGAGTTAATAACCCGACTGGCGACCTGCCCAAGCCCATTGTCAGTGCTCATTTCTTGCGTATAATGCCGCCCTCGGTCAAAGGAGTGCGTTCGCGCTTATTGACCTAGTTCTACCGCTCGGGGCGTAGCGCAGCCTGGTAGCGCACCACACTGGGGGTGTGGTGGTCGCAGGTTCAAATCCTGCCGTCCCGACCAACTTTCCTCATTATGTCAAATGGTTAGGTGATGGTGTGCACCGGCTCTACCCCATTGTTAATGATGAAGAGCCAACTATCTGACATAAGCATAAGAAAATGACACACCGCGAACATTCTCAGTTCAAATCTATCAGGCACGTTCTGCGAAGACGACTGACCTAGCTCGTTTTACGCAATACCCGCCCTGCAAAAACATCGGTAGATTTGCCCTCTTTTAGAACCTGTTGCCCATTGACCCACACGCTATCAATGCCGGTGGATAGCACCTGCCCGTCGCGAATCCCCGCATGGTCTTGGACACTCTCGGGATCGAAAAGTACTAAGTCGGCTTTCATACCAGGAGCGATCCGTCCTCGATCGGCAAAGCCCATATGATCTGCCGCTCGCGAGGTCATAGCCGCCACCGCAGTTTCTAAAGAAAGAACCTGCCTGTCGCGAACGTAACGAGCAAGCACCCTCGGAAAGCTGCCGTGCCCTCGAGGGTGGCCAGAGAAGCCGCCGTCGCTGCAAACATTACTGTGCTCCCATTGCAAAAACGTCTCGATATCAGCCTCGGTCATGGATCGGCCCATAATCATTTCTGCCTGGGCACCATCGTTTGCCTGGGACCAAGCTTCTGATTCCTTGAGCAGGTCTGAAAATGTTTGCACCTCCGAGGTCCCGCGAATTTTCGCGATTTCAGCCACGGACAAATTGATGTAGTCGGGATTGGGTTCGTACTTGGTAAAGATGATGCCAGAGGCGGGAGTTAGCTGCTCCAGTACAAAGGCGATCTCTTCGAGGTCGTCGGCATCCCTATCGGGCAGTAGCACCCACATGGTGGATGCCCAGTATTCGTAGGGGTAGACGTCTGCCGTAATGTCGATGCCTTCGGCACGCGCAGCGTTGAGCTTTTCAAGGAGCTCGGGAGCCTGATTCCAGAGACTCTTGGCGGCAAGTTTGATATGCGATATCTGCACCGGAATGCCGGTCTGCCGACCAATGTCGATGATCTCGGCCATCGCATCCCAGAGGAATCTATCCTCGGAGCGTACATGGGAGATATAGCGTCCACCCTGTTCGGCCGTGGTTGCTGCCAGGCTGATAACTTCATCGCGATGGGAATAAATGCCGGGCACATACTCCAAGCCCGTAGACAGCCCCAGCGCTCCCGACTCCAGCTCCGATAGCAGTAAAGCCTGCATGGCCTCGACTTCAGCGGCGCTGGCCGGGCGTTTGGCATCGTCGCCCATGATATGTGCTCTAAGCGTGTTGTGGCCCACGTAGGCCGCGATGTTTACCGCAGGCGGGTTGCTGTCAAAGTCAGTCAAAAAATCCGCCAGAGGCAGCTGATGACCGCCATCCTGCCCAAACACTGCGGTAGTAATGCCCTGAGTGAGCATCGGCAAAGCATCCAGATTTTTACGCAGAGCGCCCTCATCGTCATGGTGGCTGTGGGTATCGATGAAGCCTGGGGCCAAGACGAGTCCGTTTGCATCTACAACCAGTTCGCCGTCTAAAGGACTGAGAACACCAACGCTGACGATGGCATCATCTTCTATTCTCACTGCGCCAAGTTTGGCCTCACCGCCGTTGCCATCGAGAATCAGCGCGTTGTGAATCAACGTGGAGTTCACTACTGAGGGGGTCGCGACGTCAGCAGTTTTCGATCCACAGCCCGCAATTAATGCACTGAGGATTAAACCCAGCACGGCCCCCACAAAACCCTTTGTTTGGACGGCTGAAATGAGCATTGGTCGATCCATGGACACGGTCTGTTCCTCTTTGTGTTTTTGCGCGTAGACTAAGACTACATCACATACTTATCCCAAAGCTTCAGGATGCCCTATGCAACGTCTGTTCATCGTTCTTTTTGCGCTATTTGTCACCTATCCGCTTCAAGCTCAGGAGCCCCTTAATCCCACGGGTTTTCCCTATGTGTTTCACATGGTGCAGGCACGGCTCTGGGATCAAGTGTTGGAAGAAGGATCGACTTACTATCCACCGACCTACGAGGCAGATGGTTTTACCCACGGCACCTCGAATCCGGACAAGTTGATGAACGTAGCGAATCATTTTTATCCCGAAGTAAAAGGTGAGTGGTACTGCCTTCGCATGACCGTCGAAAGTCTTGCCGCCACTGGTGTCACCACAGTCTTCGAGGGAACCGCACCGGTGGGTGATATACCTCCTGATTTTGAGGGGGCGACTGACGAGCTGTTTCCGCACATTCTGGGTGGCATCAAGCCTGCAGCGGTACTCGAGGCGCATACTATTATTCGAGACGCCGACGGTACCTTCTTATCCGTCCAGGGTGTGACTGACTGACGGCCCGAACCCTCGGGACTACAATTTCTTTAGCTACTCGGAGAATCCTTACATGCCTTTGAAACACCTTTCCGCTCTCGCCCTGTGCTTGCCCGCTACGCTGCTAGCGCTGAGCTTTGCAACGCAATCTCCAGCGGCTGACGCGGCGGATGGTCCTCAATCCGCCTGGCAAACCCTCTCCAACGATGAGCGCAGCGAAGTGTTCGCTTTTGCCGAGGACTACAAAGACTTTATGAGTCGCGCCAAAACCGAATTGAGCTTTGTCACGGAGGCGGTGCGTCTTGCAGAAGAGGCGGGATTTAGTGAGCTCCCTGAGAGCGGCAAGCTTAGCCCGGGCGATCGCTACTATGATGTGAATCGCGGTCGCACGGTGACGCTGTTCGTCGTGGGATCTGAGCCTATGACAAACGGTTTTCGGGTCGTTGGTGCCCACGTGGATTCACCGCGGCTGGAGCTAAAAGGGAGGCCCTTGTACGAGTCTCATGGTTTTGCGCTCTTTCAGACCTATCGTCACGGTGGGATTAAGAACTACCAGTGGGTAAACCTGCCGTTGGCTCTGGTGGGACATGTGGACAAAAAAGACGGGACCCGGGTGCCGATTTCTGTGGGCCTGTCGGAGGACGATCCGATTTTCATTATTCCGGATCTCTCACCTCATGTGGATGCCGACTATCGCGACCGAAAAAATCGCGATGTCATTATGGGTGAAGAGCTGGACCCCATCATTGCCTCCATTGCGCCTGCGGACGATTCCTTAAAGGATTCAGTTCTCGCTTATCTCAATTCTGAGTACGACATCGAAGAAGCAGATCTTGTATCAGCAGAGCTGGCCATCGTGCCGGCAGTTGCCCCTCGCGATGTGGGTTTTGATCGCGGGATGATGGCGATTTATGGGCAGGACGATAAGTTGTCGTCCTACACCGCGCTTCGGGCGGTTCTTGAGCAGACTAACCCCAGGCAAACGGCAGTCGCGTTCCTCGTGGACAACGAGGAAGTGGGCAATATCAACAACACCGGTTCTAACTCGGACTACTTTGTCGACCTGCTGGCGGAATTGATCTATCGAGAGCAGGGCGATGCCTACACGGATATCGACATTCGTCGTGCACTGCGTAAAACAAAAGTGGTGTCGTCTGATGTGAACCCCGGTATTCATCCGACCTACCCGGGCGTCTGGGAGTCGGGTAACGCGCCTCGCCTGGGCTTTGGCGTGAACCTTAAGCTGTATGGTGGCGGGTTCAACGCCAACTCCGAGTTCATGGCCTGGAATCGCGCTTATCTTGATGACGCCGAGGTTGCCTGGCAGACGGCCACTTACAAAGGACGTGCGTCCGGAGGAACCATCGGTAGCTCCCTGTCACGACGAAACATGGAGGTGATCGACTACGGCGTGCCGCTGCTGTCGATCCACTCGACCTACGCGGTGAGCTCTAAGGTTGATGTGCACATGTTGTATCGCGCCATGGACGCGTTTTATCGCTATAGCGACTGAGATCTAAGGGGTTTTAGTTACCGCGTCGCTCGGGGTCACAGCCCTCGGTGCGGCGCGTATCGTCAATCTGCAGAATCTTCCATTGCCCGTCGACTTTTCGAAAAGAGAAGAGGTCGATGCCGCAATGATGAAACTCGTTGTTTACAAACAGATTGTAGGGCGTCCATGCCATGGCGACGTTGTCGTCTATGAGCACCGTTTCGTCAAAGGTCACTTCATCCAGATAGGCTTCGGAACTTGATACAGAGCTAATCCAACCCTCTGTACTCTCGGTACCCAAGCGTCCTTCGGGTAAGAACGCGTCCCGAAGCGCCTCGGCGTCCTTGCTGCGCATGGCATCAAACAATACCGTGACGGCATCGAGAATTTCCTGCTCGCTGCTTTGGGCGATAGCCATCGGTGAGAGCGCCAAAAAAGCGGTGAGCAAAACTCCGCTCAGCGGGGCATGCAGCTGTTCAAGTTTTCGCGCTACACTCACAGTCGAATCTCTCGCAGCGCAGCAGTGTGAAATTGTGCGCTCTAGCTTGTTTGGAGTCTTAGGCACTGGGTTCTCCCGGCGATGGTTGCTTCAGTGATCACAACAATGGCTGTAGGGCTCCTCAAGGTCAATGGCCAGACATGACGGGGTAGGACTTAAGGCAGCGCGTTCAGCTAACCGATAAAAAAAGGGTTTCACAGATGACAATAGAAAGAACCGGAACGTTTAAAGGCACTGCCTGTGCCGTGTTTGCCAGCGCGGCCCTGTTTGGTAGCGCGATTGTGGCGCAGTCGGCAATGGCAGGTACCGCGTTGGTTGGTGGTCGCCTGATCGATGGCTTTGGTCATAAACCCATTGCCAATAGCGTGATTCTTGTAGAGGACGGCGTTATTCAGGAAGTGGGCACCGTAGCTACGCTGGAGGTACCCGATGGCTACGAGGTGGTGTCCACTGAAGGCATGGATGTGCTGCCGGGGCTTTGGGAGAACCACGCCCACCTGATGCTCAACGGACATGCTGATTACAGTCATTGGCATCCGACTTACAAAGACCGTCTCGCCAGCGAAATAATGCCCTCCAGTGCCGTCCAGCTGCTTCTCGCGGGCATTACTTCCGCTCGGGATCTTGGTGCTCCCCTAGAGGCCTCGATTTCTGTGAAAACGCGTATTGAGTCCGGGGAAATTCCCGGCCCGCGCTTGTTTGTGTCGGGACCGTTTATTCAACACGAGGCCTATCCCAATACGGAGTTTTATCGTTGGGGCGTGGACAGCGTTGCCGACGGGCGACGGAAGGTCAAAAAACTGGCCGATGCCGGTGTCGATATCATCAAGCTCATTGACCAGGACAAGATGACTCTGGAAGAGGCGCAGGCGGTTGTCGACGAGGCGCACAAGTATGGGCTTAAGGTCGTGGCTCACTCCCATCGGCCCGATGAAGTGCGCCGGGGACTGGAGATTGGCGTCGACAACTTCGAGCACACGGGATTGACTACGGCGCCCGAGTATCCCGCTGACGTTATCGAAATGCTCCGTGAGCGCACTGCAACAGGCCGTATTGCCGGTGGCCCCCTGTTTTGGACGCCCACGGTAGAGGGGCTGTGGAATTACGACCTTACCGTAGCGAATCCCGAGAAACTCGACAGCGCGTGCTGGCATCGCGGACTCGAGCCGTCGACGATAGCCGATATCAAAGCGTCGATTCAGGAGCCCGGGCAGTTGGCCTATACCCAGCTCACACCGCTGCGTAAGCCTACGCTCAAGCGTAAGTTTCAACAGTTGCGAGATGCGGGTGTCGTGATGCTGGTAGGTACCGATAGCGGTATTCCCATGAAGTTTCACTGCCAGAGCACGTGGAATGAAATGGACGTTTGGGTGAATGTTATGAATGTCGACCCCATGTCTACCATTCGTGCAGCAACCTACTGGGGTGCGGTGATGATGGGTGTATCGGATAAGGTCGGCACCGTGTCTGCCGGCAAGTACGCCGACATTATTGCGGTCAAAGGGGATGTCCTGCGCCACATCAATCTGCTTTCTCGCGTGGACTTTGTGATGAAGAACGGGGTTGTCTATAAGCAGGATGGCGCAGCGGTCGAATCCGCATTATAGGACTCAACAAGTGACGGACTTTCAAGCCTTTGCCGTAGAGCAGTACCTGTCCGAAACGGAACACGGGGTACATTACAACTTTTCTGAGAGCGGCGTGCACCCAATGACCTACGCCGAGCTCTTCGAGCTGGCAAACATCAACCGCGACTCGCTTTTTGCGACCTTGGTAGATTACCCACAGGTGAATGGGAGTCAGGTTCTGCGCGAGCGCATTGCCGCGCTGTATTCTCAGGCGCAGGCCGATAACGTGATGGTGACCGTGGGTGCTACGGAAGCTAACACCCTGGTAGCCGCAACGTTGCTGGAGCCCGGTGACAACGTTATCCGTTTTAGCCCCACCTACGAGCAGCTCGCGGGTAACGCTCACAATCTCGGCTTTGAAGTGCGCACGGTGGATATGCTTTCGTCCGAGGATTGGGCGATCGATGGTTCGGGTTTGGCGGCAGCGGTAGATGACCGCACGCGCATTATCCACATAGTGAATCCGAATAATCCTACGGGCCGGGTGTTGAGCGCCTCGGATCGTGAGCTGATCATTACGGCGGCTCGGCGCGTGGGTGCATGGATTGTTGCGGATGAGGTCTACTGTGGAACAGAGCGCAACACCGATGAGCCTACGCCGTCGTTCTGGGGCGGCTATGAGCGGGTTATTGCGATTAACTCTATGAGCAAAGCCTACGGTTTGCCTGGGCTACGTCTGGGTTGGCTGGTGGCGCCGGAGTCACTGATCCCGGCCTTGTGGCGTCGCCATGAGTATGCCTCGATCACTGCCACCATGATGTCTATGGAGTTAGCTACCGCGGCACTGGCACCACGCGCCAGGGATGCTATTACGGCCAGAGCCCGGGGGCTGATTCGTAGAGGTTTCGAAACTCTGCAGGAACAACTTAGTTTTCACCCGGGTGTTTTTTCCGTGGTGCCTCCCCAGGCGTCGGCCATGTCTTTTGTGAAGTTTGATCTTCCCGTGAGTTCTGATGTCTTTGCCGCGCGCCTATTGGCAGAAGAAGATGTTTTACTTATTCCTGGCTCGCGATTTGGCGTGGAGGAACATTTCCGATTTAGTTCGGCATTGCCCGACGAGCACCTTCGCGCAGGCCTCGCGCGCATGAACGCGCTTACCGGGCGCATATTGAAGGGCACTTAACGCCGCATTCAAGCTGATGTTTACGACCCTATTCCGGACTGTGAGGGTTCGGCAGGCTCGCTTGCCGCTGGGTGCGGACTCAGCTTTTAGACGGCTGAAACACGGCCCGCAGTATCCGCGTCGGCCGGAAGTTGGTCACCAACATGGTTCCACTGAGCACCAGCCCGGCCCCCAGCAGCGTGTGCAATCCCACCGCTTCGTCAAGAAATAGCCAGCCCCACATTACGCCCCACAGCGGAATAAGATAACCCACAGTCAGTGCTGACGGTGCGCCCACCGTAGCGATGAGGTGGAAATATAAAAGGTAAGCCACGCCCGTACAGAGGATGCCCAGCACTAAAGCGGCAGCGACGGCAGCAGGCGGCCAAACTTCTGGCATGGGTGCGAAGGGCATGAACGGTAGTATTAGCAAGGTTGCTGCCCAGAGGCTGCCGTGAGCGTTGGCATAGGTTTCTACCTTCTCGGCATATTCTGCGTAGCTGCTGGCAATGCCGTAGCAAATGGCGGCAGACGCGGTAAATACCACAGCCCACAGCGCTTCAGGTTGCACTGCGAAACCACCCAGTCCTACCAGGCTGGCAACGCCGGCCATACCCAGGAATAGACCAAGTATCGCCCGTCGGGTGATGGGCTTGCCACGCCAGATAAAACCAATGAGCAGGCCCCAAAGAGGTGCTGTGGAATTGAGTATGGCGAGCATCGAGGCGGGAAGTGATTGTGCTGCGTAAGCAAAGGCCCAAAAGGGGAGAGCCGTGTTGAATACTCCCAGTATTAAGTAGTGACGCCAGTATTTGCGAACATTCAGAGGGCGTCGCAGCAAGCTGCTAATCAGCAACAGGATTAGCGAGGCCGCGACCAGACGCAGTTCAAGGAGCCATACCGGCCCCAGCTGCGGCACAGCAAAGCGCATGAACATGAACGATGAACCCCAGATCGCCGCAAGGGAGATCAACTGCAGTAGTTGCACTGCATTCACGCCGATTGCTCCCAGACATGCAGAGCCAGCTTACGCTCCAGTCCCCAGCGATAGTTACCCCAGTCGCCGCCCTGACGAATGACCCGGTGGCAGGGGATGAGGTAAGCGATACGATTGCGCGCCATGGCAGAACCCACCGCACGATGAGCTTGCCCCGTGCCGGCAAGAGTGCCCAATTGTTGATAGCTCACCAAATGTCCGGGGCTTACTTGCATGAGCGCTTCCCAGACTTTCACTTGAAAATTAGTGCCGCGAAGCAGCAGATGCAGTTTTCCGCGCTCGAGGGGGCGAGCGAAGATACCTCTTAGTAACTCTTGGGCAGCAACGCTGTTTTCTAACCGGGTAGCGCCGCGCCACTCCTCAGCGAATGCTTTGGCAACTTCGCTGTCTCGAACATCGTGGAAACTCAACTGGCAAATACCTCGAGGACTCCAGGCGATAAACGCGTCGCCAAAAGGCGTATCGCCCCAGCCGTATTCCAGGTTGATGCCTTTGCCATGACTCGCAATCTCCCCGGGCGTCATCGCGTCGCAGCTGAGTGTTAAATCATGCAGACGACCGGGGCCCGAAAGCCCGGCGTGCAGGCTTGCATCTAACACCGAGGCCTGACCTCGAAGGGCGTCTACCGCATATTGCCGCGTGATGATCTGCAAGAAGCGTTTTGGCGATACCCCCGCCCAGCTGCTGAACACCCGCTGTAAATGTGACTCGCTGCTGTGCAGCGCCTGCGCAAGGGTTGCCAGATCAGGTTGCTCGCGCTGGTGTTCTCTGAGGTAGTCGATGGCGTCGGCCACGAGTCGATAGTGCGCGTGGTCGAAACGATTGTTGTGGGCTGCAGACATGACGGGGATTGTCTCACTGGCAGACGTCGAGGTGTAAAGCATGAGAGCACTCTTTTTATCCGGGGTTTAGAGTATTTACCCCGAATAGTTTGCTCGCCACCCGATTCTTGCTTTGGATGGGCGATCCTGGAGTCCATGGGGCAGTCTTGACCCACGGTGAGTTTCCTGTGAATGTCTGTGCCACAAAATTTCGTGCCTGCAGTCGAAGAAGGGAAACCTCATGACAGGAAAAGACAGCAATCGACTCTTGCTGGAGCTTGAGAAGATTCGTCGCGATGTAAACCGGGAGATTATGAATCCCGCGATACCTGAGCTGAGCGTCGATGATATTCGCCCTGTTATCATGATGGCAGCGCGGGCTCGTCTGGCGTATTTGTAGGAACTCATTGATATATCAAAGATTTCGCCGGATATGCCTTCCCACGAGCAGGTCTCTATGCTCGCACGACAGCGAGAGGCCTACGAGGAGCTCCGCGCTGCTGTGAACGCTTTAGAAACTGCAATCGACCGAGGATATCTGGATGTCATTGGCACAGAACAAAACGCCTGAAATGCACCCTCAGTTTCCCCGTTTGTTTGAGCCTTTGGAGCTTGGAACAACGCAACTGAAGAACCGCATTTTGATGGGCTCGATGCATACGGGCCTTGAGGAGCTTGGGCCTGCAGGCTTTGAACGTATGGCGGCTTACTATGCCGAGCGCGCTGCCGGTGGTGTGGGCATGATTATCACGGGCGGTAATGCACCCAACGATTCTGCTGCCCTCGCACCCGGGGAATACGGCGCATTTAACAGCGAAGCGCATGTCCCCTTGCATCGCGTGGTGACCGACGCGGTTCACACTGCAGCTCCTGACTGCAAAATCTGCCTGCAAATACTCCACGCGGGCAACTTGGCCTACAGTGCCGACCCGGTAGCGCCATCGCCCATCGCCTCACCCATAAATCCTCGTGAACCTCGAGCGATGACTCCCGAGGATATCGAGACGACGATTCAGGACTTTGTCACCTGTGCCGAGCGAGCCAAGCGAGCGGGTTATGACGGCGTCGAGATCATTGGATCTGCGGGCTATCTTCTGAGTACGTTTTTGCTTGAGAAAACCAATCACCGTCAAGACGAGTGGGGCGGTAACTATGCAAACCGCATGCGCTTGCCTATCGAGATCGTACGGCGAACTCGAGAGGCCGTAGGCGACGACTTTATTGTGATCTATCGCATCGCAGCGATGGAGCTTATGGCCGATGGTAGTAGCTGGGATGAGGTGGTCACACTGGGTAAGGCGATTGAGGCCGCGGGCGCCTCGATCATGAGCACACACTTTGTCTGGCACCAGGCACAGGTGCCGACCATTAGTACGCGGGTGCCCCGGGCAGCGTTTGCCAGTGTTACGGGTCGTCTGCGTAAAGAATTGTCTATTCCCATGATCACGAGCAATCGCATCAACATGCCCGATGTCGCTGAGCAGGTGCTTGCCGATGGCATGGCGGATATTACGTCTATGGGGCGGCCCATGTTGGCCGACTCGCAGTTTGCGGTAAAAGCCTTTGAGGGGCGTGTCGACGAGATCAACACCTGCATCGCCTGTAATCAGGCCTGCCTTGATCACGCGTTTAGGGGAAAAACGGTTTCTTGCCTGGTGAATCCTCGGGCCTGTCATGAAACAGAGCTCGAGTATCGTCCCACGCTGTCACCGAAACGCATTGCGGTGGTGGGTGCCGGCCCTGCGGGTTTGGCCTTTGCGACCACCGCGGCGTCTCGCGGGCACGCGGTCACTTTATTTGAGGCAAGCGACGAACTGGGCGGCCACTTTAATCTCGCCATGCGTATTCCGGGTAAGGAAGAGTTCGCGGAAACCATTCGCTATTTCGAGCGCCAGCTGGAGTTAACGGGTGTAACGGTAAAACTGGAGCATCGGGTGACCGCCGAAGAGCTGTCGGCGGACCACTGGGATGAGGTGATCGTGGCCACGGGTCTCAATCCCCGCGATCCCGAGATTCCCGGTATCGATCACCCCATGGTAATGAGTTACGACGAAGCGATTCGTGGCACGCGACCTCTAGGCAAAGCGGTAGCGATCATCGGTGCCGGAGGCATCGGTTTTGACGTTGCGGAGCTGGCGTCTCATGCCGGCGTATCGGCGGCACTTGATAAGGACGTGTTTGCTCGGGAATGGGGTATCGACTTTGAGAATCACCCCCGCGGCGGTGTGGCGGGGGTGGAGCCAATTATTGAGATTGCCGATCGGCAGATTTTTCTACTGCAGCGCAAGCCCACGTCCCCGGGTCGGGGTGTGGGACCGACGACAGGATGGACTCATAAGCTGGACCTGACGCGTCGCGGGGTGCACATGCTCAAGGGTGTGCGCTACGACGGAATAGACGATCGCGGTTTACATATATCTATCGACGATGAGCCCCAGTTGCTGCCCGTGGACACGGTGGTGATCTGCGCGGGTCAGGAATCAGAGCGGTCGCTGTTTGATGCGCTACAGAACGCGCGCGAGGGCGTTCATCTGATCGGCGGTGCAGATCTGGCGGTAGAGATTGATGCAAAGCGTGCGATTGATCAGGCCTGTCGATTGGCTGCTGAACTGTAGAGACGGCGCTTTTCTGAGAATCGGTAGCGCTTAGTTTAAAGACCGTGCATGTGCCTGCCTCTTTGCTCGCTGATTGGATGGTTGTGCTGTGCGGGTGCCTGCTGGGTTTAACGCTGCTCATAGCACTGCGATATGCCAGTTGGCGTTCCCTGGCGGGGACGCCGGGCCGCATGCACTTGGTGGCCGGTGGAGCGGTGGCCTGCCTGCTGCTGTGGTTGCTGAACATTCATCTGCTCGACGGCTTGATGCTCCACTTTTTGGGTATCACTGCGTTGACCCTGATCGTTGGCTGGTCTTTTAGCGTGCTTGGGGCTTCCCTGGCTATGATCGCCTTTTATGGGCTTCAGCATCTGAATTGGGGCGCATTCCCGTTATCCGTACTCCTCTGTGTTGTAATACCCGCGACAACGAGCTGGCTGTTGGCGAGAACGCTCCATCGGCAGGGTTTACGTCACCCCTTTGTGTACATGCTGGGGGCCGGCTTTGCGGGCGGTGGTGTCGTGGTGCTGGTGCTTGCCCTCGTGGTCGGCCTGTTGTTTTGGGTCCTTGGCCTCACTGCCTACCTTGAGACGGCGGGAGAGTTTTGGCCCTTCATTGTCCTGCTGATGTTTTCCGAGGGCTTTATCAACGGCATGTGCGTGTCAGCGCTGGCGATTTTTCACCCCGATTGGATGAAGACCTTTGATGAGAAGTTTTATTTTGATGATCGCCGCTAGAGGCACGGCTCTCTCGTGACTGAGCTGCTGCCCTGGGAGTACGGGGCCATTGCATTGCTGTTCATCTGGGGAGGGTTCGTGCGCTCTGGCCTGGGCTTTGGCGGGGCCGTGCTTACCTTGCCGTTTCTCCTGCTGATTCGAGACGAGCCCCTGCTGTTCTTGCCGATTATCTCCGTGCATCTGTTGTTTTTTTCGGGGCTGACGGTCTGGCAGGCGCATCGGGCGGACGCAAAACAGGGTAGGGCAGTGAGCACCATTAACTGGGAGTTTTTGCGTTACGCATTGCCCTTGATGATTGTGCCCAAACTTATTGGCGTAGCCGGGGTAATCACACTGCCCGGCTCAATAGTGACTGG
>NZ_CBFIIF010000032.1:0-34276 GCF_965662665.1 Congregibacter sp.
TTATCGACGCAGCTTACGCTGGCACCAAACTCGGCGAAGCAGGCGCCGGATACCAGTCCCACATAGCCCGCCCCAATCATTACAACGTTCATTTAGGTAGACCTTTTCATCAGCAATAGTTGGCGGCGACAGACTATCCGAGCTCAGGCGGGCTGTCTGTAGTAGTCGCGGTACCAGTCCACAAAATTTTGAATTCCCAACTTGATATTGGTACCAGGGCGGTAGTCGACATAATCAGCGAGTGCGTCAATGTCAGCATAGGTGGCGGGGACATCACCAGCCTGCAAGGGCAAAAACTCTTTTTGGGCCTCTTGGCCGAGCGCAGACTCAATAGCGGATATAAAGTCCATCAAGGGTACGGGTTGATTGTTGCCGATGTTAAACAGTCGGTAGGGCGCAGAGCTGCTCCCCGGGTCGGGCTCCGCCGAGTCCCAAGCCGCGTTCGCTTCTGCCGGTTTGCCGAGCAATCGGGTGATGCCCTCTACAATGTCGTCGATATAGGTGAAGTCTCGGCGCATTTGTCCCTGATTGAATACTTTGATGGGCTCACCAGAGAGAATTGCTTTGGTGAACAAAAACAAGGCCATGTCCGGACGTCCCCAGGGGCCATAGACCGTGAAGAAACGCAGGCCCGTGGTCCGCAAGCCATAAAGATGCGAGTAAGTGTGGGCCATGAGTTCATTGGATTTTTTGGTCGCGGCATAGAGCGAGACCGGGTGGTCCACATTATCGTGCACCGAAAATGGCATCTGCGTGTTCATTCCATAGACTGAACTGCTCGATGCATAAATGAGATGGGAGGTGTTTGCGTGTCGACAGCACTCAAGTATGTTCATGAACCCGTCAATGTTGCTGCTGATGTAGGCACGGGGGGTTTCCAGGGAGTAGCGTACCCCCGCTTGGGCCGCCAAATTGATGACTGCATCCAACGCATGATCAGCAAACAATGCCTCCATAGCTTTTCGATCTTCGAGACTGATATTAACGAAGACGAAGCCCTCTCTGGCCTGAAGCTGTGCCAGCCTGTCCCTCTTAAGCTGTACCGAGTAATAATCGTTGAGGTTGTCTAAACCGACGATCTCATGGCCCTCGCTGAGTAAGCGATGACTTAAATGAAACCCAATGAAGCCTGCAGCTCCCGTGACAAGAACGCGCATCTTTTTAAAACTCTTGGAGTTAGAGCTGTATGGTAGCAAATCCTTTTCTGTGACTCTGTACCTGTTCAGCAAGTTCTGTGGCTGGTAGCGTGAGGTTTTTTTAGAAGGGGAGAGGGCTGATGAGCAATCCAAAGCGTGTTTTGCTCACGGGCGGCGCCGGGTACATCGGCTCCCATAGCTGCCTGTCTTTTAGTGAAGCGGGGTACGAGGTCTGTCTCCTCGATAACTTTTCGAATAGTTCGCGAAGAGTTCTTGCTCGCCTGGAGAAGATCCTCGGTTATCGCCCCAAGTTCCATGAGGCCGATATTCGAGATGAGTCGGCGATACAGAGGGTGCTGGAAGCTGCTCGACCGGAGGCAGTGATTCACTTTGCAGGACTGAAAGCGGTGGGTGAATCGGTCAACTTTCCGCTGAGCTATTACGACAATAACGTTGCAGGTACCTTGTCGCTGCTTCGAGCCATGCAGGCCACCTCGATTCGGGAGCTGGTTTTCAGCTCGTCCGCGACGGTGTACGGCGACCCGGCGTCGGTACCGATCACCGAGGGCTTTCCTCGCAGCGCTACGAACCCTTATGGGCGCAGCAAGCTTATTGTCGAAGACATATTGATGGATTTGGCAGTGTCCGATCCGTCCTGGAAGATAGCGCTTTTACGTTACTTTAATCCTGTGGGTGCGCACGAAAGCGGTTTGATAGGTGAGGATCCGTCAGGTGTCCCCAACAATCTTATGCCGTTTATTGCTCAGGTAGCGGTTGGCCGTCGAGAAAAGCTCAGCGTGTTTGGCGGTGACTATGACACCCGTGACGGGACAGGGGTTCGCGACTATATCCACGTTGTGGACCTCGCAGAGGGACATGTCAGCGCTTTGGCGGCTCTGCAGATTCGCGCCGAGGGAGAGCCGCTTATCGTTAACCTCGGCACCGGTACCGGATACAGTGTGCTGGAATTGGTGCGAGCCTTTGAAGCGGCAAGCGGGCGCGAAGTTCCCTTTGAGATCGTTGCGCGCCGGCCCGGTGATGTGGCCCAGTGTTATGCAGACCCGAGTTTCGCGCGAGAGCAACTAGGTTGGACAGCGCGCTTCGGCGTCCAGCGTATGTGCGAGGACGCCTGGCGCTGGCAGTCGAACAATCCCGATGGCTTTAGCGGCTGAGACCTCAATCAAGAGATCCTGCTGCTACCTTTAAGGGCTTTAGGGGCTGTCGCTGCTACGCAAGATGCGCATGCTAGTAACGTTTTTTGCGACATCAGCTTCGTGAAAGACCACCTTGCGCCATTTTTTTTCCGCATACAGTGCGGTCTGATCGCGGAAATGACGACTGTTGGGATTACCCGACTGACTGTAGGTCAGTAGGGCCTCAGCGACGGGCCCCTCATCGTTAAAGCCCAAGGTATAGACAAAACTACTGCCGTGAACGACTGCGTAGCCGTTGTCGGTGAGGTACCGACTGTCAGATACTTTGGTCGTTTGAACGCCCGCTATGGGTGAGGCAGAGGGATCGCCGGACATTTGTAGATTGGCGACGCCTTCAAAACCATTGCCACCATGCACGGGGATAGCATTACCCGCGCGCCAGGCGAACTGGGTATCCCGTAAGCTTGCGTTGAGAGGCAGCCCTGCTTCATCGAGCACTGCAATGGCATCCCGCAGTGTCTGTAGGGCGAGTTCTCCCTCGGCGAGATCTGTGGGTGTGGCAGCGGGGCGATCAACATTAAAGCCTGTCTTAAACAGCTTTCCTGCATTCACCGTGTCGAGCCGGTCGTATCGTGTAAGCCACTCCCGAAACAATGGCGCGCCGGGGCTATCAAGGTTAAGACTGCCATCATAGGCCGCCAAAACGTCACAGGCGCTTTTGAGTTCGGTGCCCTCCTTAAGGCAGGCGCTAGTCAGCGCGGGAAGCAATAGTTCGGCGCTCAGGCCGCGGTTAGAAAACAGGGCGCGCTGTATCTCGTGAATATTGAATCGCTGGTCATCGCCAGCATCGCCATACTCGTTTTCAAGCATTCGGATATTCATTCGCGTGCGCAGCGAGCGCGCAGACTCCGTAGGTCCGTAGAGAATGGAGTAACCCGTGAGAGGTTCCCGCGGGCTGCTCAGCCAATAACTGTCATTAGAGTTAAAGACAAAGTCCCGACGCTCTATCTGCGGGCGATTGTCGAAGGGTACCGTTCCTGCGATGGGTGCCGCGGGATCGTTGATCCACGTGTTTTGGGGGTCGCTACCATTCAGGAGCACCATGCGCCGCCCCCCATATAGTTGCGCTGCCAGTGGGTCCGCTTTTAAGGAGTCTCGCCATTGCTTTTGCGCTTCCGCAGTGATGTTGCCAACCGTGGAGTTGTCGAGATAGAGGGCTCGACCATCAGCGCTCGTCGCAATAGTGTTAACCCAGGGCATAGCGTTGAACTGGCGATGAGCCTCGATAAATTCATCCAGCGACGTGGCTTCTCCCATGGCCTTCCATTGAGCGAGCAGCGAATGATTGCCAACATTGGCGTCTCTCACCGCGTAGGCATGCTTTTCGTCCCAAGCCATGCCAGGCATCGTCAGGATGGGGCCGTGAATACTGAAGTAAATTGTGTGCGAATGGGCGCTTACATTGCCATCCTGATCCTTGAGCGGGAATTCGACGGATCGCGCTTCGATATCGAGCCACTCGTCGCCGTAGCGATAACGAAGAGGGTTTTCGGGGTCGAGTGCCAGACGATAGAGAACCAGGCGCTGACTCGCCGAAACGGTATGCGTCCAACCGAGTGCTTTGTTAAAGCCAATCGATACACCGGGGCTGCCCAGTAGCTGAGCGCCATAAATATCGAGTTTCCCGGGAATGGTGAGGTGCTTCTCCCAGAAGCGGCTTTGGCCATACCAGGGGTAGTGCGGATTCGCGAGAAGCATGCCACGACCATTCTCGGTGTAATCACTACCCAGGGCCCATCCGTTGGAGCCCATGCCTTCGAGTGCCGCGGCATCAAGCGCCGCTAGCTGCACTGCGCCTCCCGGAGCGGACGCCATATCAGTTTTTTCTGTCGGCGGTTGAACGCTGGCTACAGCGCCGCTCATTCGAGGAACGGTTTGCGCGACCATTACCATACGCGTCATAAAATCCAGCGGTGTCGCTTCTGTGAGCCACTCGGCGCCACTACACCAGGACCCGTTGCGTGCACCTGCGTGCTCGCGAAGGTAGCGGTTGTAGCCCGAGGTGTATCCGGCCAGCCAGCGACGAACTTCTTTGTCCTGCGCCGCAAGGGCGGTACGCGCTTGACCACGTAGATCCAGACCACGGACCACAGCATCAAGCGTGATGTTGCTCTGATTCGCGCCGGCGCCCAGGTATCGAGAGCTTTCGCCTCTGCCCTGGAGGAGGCCGAGTGCTATGTTGCAGACATGATCGTTTGCGGCTGTATAGGCTTCCCCGTAACCCAAGGCGCCGTAGTCTTCGGCTTGGATGTGCGGAACCCCGTAGGGCCCTTTGCGAATAGTCACTTCATAGGCTGTTTTCGCGTCTACCCAGTCGTACACCCGTTGTTTTTGTTGAGCGTAGGGCAGGGAGGCAATCTTCCCGGATAAAGCCTGGAAGTCAGATGCACTAAAACTGGCGCCCTGCATGTCTTGGGCGTATTCCAGAAGATCGCTGAGATCCGGCGCGTCAACGCTCGCCAAAACGCTGGTCGCAATCAGCGGGGCAGCCAAAGAGCAAAGTGCTGCGCAAACCTTATGGCTAAAACGGCGGTTCTGGCATGGAGGCTTGGCGTTAACGGCAGTGCTGTCTTGTGGTTTCATGGGTGTCAATGTATCCAGGTTTTGAGTTGTCATTATTGTGGTGGACTATTCTGCATAAACGCACCCGCGTGTCCATGCGCGAGCCGCTAGCGGGTCTCTTTCCACAGCCACGCAGCGCCCCGAACGCCGCTGCTATCGCCATGTTCAGCATTCCGCAGCTCCGTTTGGCAGACATCTGAAAACACCTGACCTGCCAGCATCTGCGGGACCAGGCGGTAGAGGAGCTGGATATTTGACAGACCACCGCCGAGCACTATCACCTCGGGGTCTACGATGTTGACGATCCCTGCCAGAGCGGCACTGAGCATGTCTGCGTACAGGACGAGCGTGTCATGGTGCTTGTCGTCAAGCTGCTGACGGTGCAGTTGATCTATTTCGATGGTTGCGCCATGTAAATCTTCGTGGGTTTGTGCGAGACCAGGCCCGCTGAGCCAGGTTTCTATACAGTTTGTCCGCCCACAGTAGCAGGGGCGTGATTTAAAGGGCTGTATCGGAAGCGCAGAGACCCGCTCCAGAGGCATAGGGTTGTGCCCCCATTCACCGCTAACGGCATTGGGGCCCTGAAGCAAGTTGCCGTCTATCGCAATCCCACCGCCCACACCGGTGCCTATGATCACAGCAAAAACCGTCGACTTGCCCGTTCCGACGCCATCGAGCGCTTCTGAGAGGGCGAGGCAATCGGCGTCATTTGCAATGCGTACAAAGCGGCCCGTGTGGTCCTGTAAGTCTTTCGCCAGCGATCGACCATTGAGCACCGTGCTGTTGCAGTTGCGCATCAAGCCGGTAGCCGGTGAGGGCGAGCCGGGCGTGCAGATACCGATAGGCAGACGTTTTTTCAGTTTTGCTTCGGATTCCAGTTTTTCACATAAATGCTGAATGTGGGATAGGACGCCCTCGTAATCGTTTTTAGGCGTGTCAATGCGCAGGCGGTTAGTGATCTTGCCTTGAGTGTCTACCAGTGCGGCCTCAATTTTCGTGCCTCCGAGGTCAACGCCCAGGAGTAGGGGATTTATTTCCACGGCTGCGTGCTCCTCGTGTGTCGGCTTGGTGCTTATCGAGTGCTCTTCATGGGGATTATTGCTGGCTCCACCACGCGATGCCCTGAGCGTTGAGTTTGGCGTCAAGCGTGAGAGCCTTAGCCTCCACTTGGGCGTCTTTATCTGGCGCCAGTGTTTTCAGCTCACTCTGTGTAACATCAAGCACTCCATTCTCAAGAGACTGCAAGTCTCCGGAAAATCCTCGACCAAGATGGGTGTAGCGATCGAGTTGGCGCAGCAAACACTCACGCTGTGACTCTTCGAATGCCAGCGCACCGAAATGCGTGAGATAAAAGACTGCAGGCTTTGCATCGCACAAAGCGTTTACTGATGCTTGGTAGGCGACCGGATCAAACTGCGTTGGTGTTGTCGCAGGCATCACATAAGCGCCTTGAGTATAGCGCTGGCGCGCATAACTCACGCCAAACATATCGCCGCTAAACCACCCTTGGCTTTGCTCGTCAAAGAGACAGAAGTGATGGTTTGCATGCCCGCGCGTATGCTTGATGGTCAGAGGGCGTTTACCTACGAAAATATTTTCGCCATCGTTGATTACGCGTACGCGGGAAGTTGCCACGGGAACAACCTCGCCATGGAGGGCATGAAAAAGCTCTGCCCCGTAGACACCTTGCGAGCTGGCGATTAGGCGGGACGGATCAACGAGGTGTCTTGCGCCCTTGGGATGCGCGAGTACCTGTGCATTAGGAAAGTGCTCTGCGAGCGCGCCGGCGCCCCCGGCATGATCTAGATGGACGTGGGTAGGGATGATGTAGCGAAGTTGTTCAGCAGCAATAGAGAGCGCCCGAAATGTAGCCAATACATTGTCGACGCTATTGGCGGTACCCGTTTCGATGAGTGCGCATTCCTCACCGTCCACCAGCAAATAGCAGCAGGCTACATCGGGGGCCGTATACAGCGCATCAATACAGTAGATGTTGTTGGAGAGGGTCTGAAATACTGGCTTGGTCATAAGTGGTACCGAAGGCCGGACTCGAACCGGCACACCCGTTAAGGCGGGGGATTTTGAATCCCCTGTGTCTACCAATTTCACCACTTCGGCACAGAAGGGCTTTGATGCCCGATGCTGGGGCGGGCGCGAGTATAACAGTGCATAAAGCCCCTTCGCCAACTCTTGTCCCTAAGTTGTGCATAAGTTGAAGGAAAGCCCACAACAATCCTCTCTTTTCAGACTGTCAGACAGCGATATGATTCTGTACACTCCGCTCGCGCAGAGCCAAGAGCGCGCATCAACTGAGTATCCGCCCACGCACCGCAGGGTGCGCCGACAGAGAGAAAAGAAGTATGACCATGAAATTAGTTAAGAAGACGGACGACTACAGCATTTTTCAGCGTGGTGACGAGCGCTACGCTGTAAAAGACGCGGCTAAGAAGCCGGTAAACGGCGAAGAGAAGGTCCGCATTCTTCTAGAGGAAGGCTTGATTAAGGTAGCTGAGCCTGCAGCCGTTGAAGCTGTAGGTGAAGAAGCGCCTGCCGAAGAGGAAGCCGCTGAAGAGACGGCTGAAGAAGCTCCAGCCGAAGAGTCCGAAGCTGCCGCTGAAGAAGACGGCGAAGACACCGAATAAACGCCGTAAGCCAGAAGCCAGCGCGGGCCTGTCCGCGCTGTTCTCCCCATGCAACTTTCTGATTTTACCTACGATCTCCCGCCAGAGCTGATTGCTCAACAGCCCCTCGCGGAGCGTTCAGCTAGCCGTTTACTGTGTGTTGATGGCGCCAGCGGGACGATGAATCATTCTCAGTTCGCGAATCTTCCCTCCTTGCTCAATGCTGGCGACCTACTGGTTTTCAACGACACCCGAGTGCTTCCCGCCCGTCTTTATGGCGTGAAAGAAACAGGCGGCCGCGTCGAAATCCTCATCGAACGTTTAAGCGGTGACTGCAGCGCCTTGGCGCACATTCGCGCCAGTAAAACGCCTCGCGCCGGACAGACTATTGCGCTGGCGGCCGATCAGAGTAGTCCAGCCACCGATGCTTTGATTACCGTTGAAGGTCGTGAAGGTGACTTGTTCAAGATTACAAGTGCCGAGAGTCTCGGACCACTCCTTGCGCGTATAGGGCATATGCCACTCCCGCCTTACATCGATCGCGATGACGTCCTTGAGGATCGGGAGCGCTACCAAACAGTGTATGCCCAACGCGATGGGGCCGTAGCGGCGCCCACCGCAGGTTTACACTTTGATGATGCGCTACTGGCCAGACTGGAGGCTATGGGCGTCAATCGAGCTCAGGTTACTTTGCACGTCGGTGCGGGCACGTTTCAGCCGGTGCGCAGTGAGAACATTCTTGAACATCAGATGCATGCTGAATATCTCGAGGTTAGCCAGGCGGTATGCGACGCCGTTGCATCCACTCGGGAAAGAGGTGGGCGCGTCGTGGCCGTGGGTACGACCGCAGTGCGCAGTTTGGAGACCGCGGCGGCCTCTGGTCAGCTAGCGCCCTACGTTGGGGATACCCGGCTGTTTGTCTATCCCGGCTACGCCTTTCAATGTGTGGACGCCATGATTACAAATTTTCATTTGCCGGAGTCCACGCTTTTGATGCTGGTCAGCGCATTCTGCGGGCGCGAACTTATGCTCAGTGCTTATAACGAGGCTGTGGCAGAGCGCTATCGGTTTTTTAGCTACGGTGATGCCATGTTTCTTACCCCACAGCCTGAGGCACGCTCCTGATGGAATTTGAGCGTTTATCCAGTGATGGCGCGGCTCGGCGATCACGGCTGCTCTTTGATCGAGGCGTCGTAGAAACGCCTGCGTTTATGCCCGTAGGGACCTATGGCACGGTCAAGGGCATGCTTCCCCGCGATGTCGAAGCTCTCGGCGCGCAGATTATTCTCGGCAACACGTTTCACTTGTGGTTGCGTCCCGGCACCGAGGTCATCGCTGCTCATGGCGACTTGCATGATTTTATGCAGTGGCAGGGACCAATTCTTACGGATTCCGGTGGCTTCCAGGTCTTTAGTCTCGGAGAGATGCGCAAGATCAGTGAAGAGGGCGTTGCGTTTCGATCACCGGTAGATGGCGACAAAGTGTTTCTGGATCCCGAGAAATCGATGGCGATTCAGCGTGCCCTGGGTAGCGACATCGTTATGATTTTTGATGAGTGCACGCCTTACCCAGCGAGTCACGATGAGGCTGCAAAGTCTATGGAGCTTTCCCTGCGCTGGGCGAAACGAAGTCGCGCAGCACATGGCGATAGTACGTCGGCGCTGTTTGGCATTGTGCAGGGAGGCATGTATCCGGATCTTCGAGCACGCTCGCTCGAGGGTTTAGTGGATATAGGCTTTGATGGATACGCGATTGGTGGTCTCTCGGTAGGCGAGCCCAAAGACGAGATGATGAAGGTCCTCGAAGGGCTGCTGCCGTTGCTTCCCGAGAACCATCCGCGGTATCTCATGGGTGTCGGCACGCCGACAGATTTGTTAGAGGGCGTACGTCGCGGCATTGATATGTTCGACTGCGTGATGCCTACAAGAAATGCCCGCAATGGCCACTTGTTCACATCGCGAGGCGTCATAAAGATACGCAACGCGACCCATCGGCATAGTACGGCGCCTCTGGATGACAAGTGCGGCTGTTACACCTGCAAAAATTTTAGCCGGGCCTACTTGCACCATCTCGATAAGTGCAACGAGATATTAGGTTCTCAGCTGAATACGCTGCACAATTTGCATTACTATCAGGACCATATGCGCGGCATTCGCGATGCCATCGACGCTCAGCTTCTGGATGATTTCGCCGACGAGTTTTACGACGCCCAAGCCAGTGGGGCGCGCTAGGCCGTTAGCAGTTAGTTAGGGAGATGCAGAGTATGTTGTACAAACTTGGCGAAGAAAGTCCGGTCCTGGAAGGGGGCGGGCATTTTGTTGCGCCCAATGCTGCGGTTATCGGCCGGGTAACGCTGCGCGATAAAAGCAGCGTGTGGTTCTCCTGCGTTTTGCGCGGAGATGTCGAAGCCATAGAGGTGGGAGCAAGCAGCAATATTCAGGATGGAACTGTGATTCACGCAGACCCCGGATTTCCCGCGCTTATCGGCGACAACGTTACCGTCGGTCACAATGCCATGATTCACGGCTGTACTATTGGAGATGGCACACTGGTGGGCATTAACGCCGTCGTTCTTAACGGTGCAAAGATCGGCAAAAACTGTCTCATTGGTGCAAATGCGCTGGTTACTGAGGGCATGGAGGTTCCCGACGGCTCAATGGTTCTGGGCTCGCCTGGCGTAGTCAAAAAGACCCTGAGCGCCGAGCAGCAGGCAATGCTATCCCTTAACGCCGCGCACTACGCCAATAACGCCGCGCTCTTTAGCAGTGAGCTGGAAGCGCTTTCCTGATGGCGTGGGATGAAGCTCCTAATCAAGATGCCGTCCCCCAGGAGCCGGCGTCGCCTTGTGTATCGGTCTGTGCTTTGGATGAAAACGATATCTGTATGGGCTGTTATCGCAGCGCCGAGGAGATCACGGATTGGTTCGTGGCGAATCCGTCTGAGAAGCTCGAGATGCTGAAAAAGGCAAAGGAACGTCGTGAGGCCGATAACCCCATCCGCTTGCTGTAGCGCGAAGGTTTACTCAGTCCGCGGGCTTGCCTTTTACTGCCCGCACCACGTTGCCCTCGAGCTCCAGTATCTCAAAGCAGTAGCTGCCAATGCGCAGTCCCGCGTTAGCATCCGGGAACGACTCCAGATACTCCAGTACTAGCCCCGACAGCGTCTTTGGGCCATCGGTGGGAAGTTCCCATTTCAAAGCCTTGTTGATATCCCTCACGCTGGCGCCACCATCGAAAACGTAGCTGCCATCCCGCTGGGGGTAGATTTCATCGGAGGCATCGCTGAGGTTGGAGGTAAACTCACCGACGATCTCTTCGAGAATGTCGGCAACCGCAACTAGCCCGATAACGTCTCCATACTCGTCCACCACAAGCGCCAGACGAAATTTCTTTTGCTGGAAGTTTCTCAGCTGCGTGTGCAGTGGTGTGCTCTCGGGAATAAAGTAGGGTTTGTCCAAGGCACTTTGCAGGCCACTGCGGGACAATCCATCGCGGTCCACAACACGACTGACGTTCCGTAGATGCAGCACGCCTTCGATGTTGTTGCTGTCTTCCCGCCACACGGGCAGGAGCGTATGACTGCTGCGGTGAATGGTGTCCAGAATACTCTCGTCACTGGCATCGAGATCAATGCCATAAAACTCGTTTCGGGGCACCATGATGTCGTCGACGGTAACGCCCTCAAGATCCAGGATATTGACCAGCATTCCCCGGTGGCGTTGGGGGATCATGGCGCCGGGGTCGGACACAATGGTTCGCAGTTCTTCACGGGAAACGCGATCTTCGCCGGCTTCGTTGGTATTGACTCCCAGCAATCTGAGTAGGCCATTGGTTACCCAGTTGACTGCGGCAACCAGTGGGATGAGTACACGCATGAGGGGGAGTAAAACAACGCTTGCGGGAAATGCGATTTTTTCGGGATACAACGCGGCAATGGTCTTCGGTGTTACTTCGGCAAAAATGAGTATCACCAGCGTGAGGAGAATCGTGGCGATGACAATGCCGGCGTCGCCATACAGACGGATGGCGATCACCGTAGCGATAGCGGATGCCGCGATATTCACCAGATTGTTGCCAATCAGAATCAAGCCAATGAGACGATCTGGTCGCTCCAGCAGCTTACTCGCCCGTTGGGCGCCTTTGTGTTTTTGCTTGCGCAGGTGCTTCAGGCGATAGCGGTTGAGCGACATCATTCCGGTTTCGGAGCTCGAAAAAAAGCCCGACATCAGAATCAGTGCTGCCAATACGGCAAATAACAGGCCGAGCGGTGCTTCGTTCAACTCAGCTTCTCTCCAGTACCAACTCGAGGACTAGCTTGGAGCCCAAGAATGCCAACATCAGCACTGTAAAGCCGCTGACCGTGAGCCGCACGGCAGTTTGACTGCGCCACCCAAGCCAATGACGACCCCAGAGCAAAACGGCAAACAGTACCCAGGCCGCAATGCTCAAGACTGTTTTGTGCACGAGGTGCTGGGCAAAGATGTCCTCCATGAACACGACGCCGGTGCCGATGGAGAGTGTGAGGGCGATAAAGCCCACCCAGATCAGCTCAAAAAGCATGCTCTCCATCAGTTGGAGAGGCGGAAGCACTGACAGTAGACCACCCATTTGACGGCGCTTGAGCTGCGCGTCCTGCGCAGCAAGGAGCGCGGCTTGGATAGCAGCCAGGGTCAGGATGGAGTACGCCAGTACTGAGCTGCCAATGTGTGCGGCTACCCCGAGGGGGACTCTATGCTCTCTTGCCGCAGTTTCCGGCCCCAGAGTAGAGATGAGCACCGCCACCGCAGACAGCGGATAGAGAAAGACCAGGAGGTTTTGTAAAGGGCGTCGGGTAAGGGCTAGGAGGCAGGCGCAGTTGATGCCCAGAAAAATAAGCGAAAGAATCCTGAAAAAGCCAAAGTTGACCCCATTGTGACCATAGACATTGTGCCAGGTCAGGAATGCATGACAGCCCAAGGCAAAGACGGCCATGATAATCAGGCTGCGGCTCAGGTTGCCGTTATGTTGCAAAGAGCTCACCAGCTGTAGGCCCGCAGCGGCGAGATAAAGCAGTGCAGCAATGACGGCGAGAAAAGCAATGGACATGGGTTTGGGGGCCGGCTCCGCGGCGCGTATACTTGCTATCCCTTGTACCGACTTGTCACTGCGTAATCAATAGCGCGCCCTAGCAAACTGCGCGCCCCAGAAGGACGTTTTACTCCATGTTTCAAAATCTTTCCGAGCGATTAACTCAAAGCCTTCGTTCCGTCACCGGCAAGGCACGTCTCAGTGAAGAGAATATCCAGGGCACTTTGAGAGAAGTGCGTATGGCGCTTCTTGAGGCGGACGTGGCGCTTCCTGTGGTCGTGCAATTTGTTGAATCCGTGAAGCAGCGGGCTTTGGGGCAGGAGGTGATGAGCAGCCTGAGTCCGGGTCAGGCCTTCCTGAAAATCGTTCAGGCGGAGCTAGAGACCGTCATGGGTTCTGCGAACGAGGGATTGGATCTTTCTACGCAACCCCCAGCGGTGATTTTGCTGGCGGGACTTCAGGGCGCGGGTAAAACCACATCCGCTGCCAAGCTCGCAAAACTCCTAAAGGAGCGCGACAAAAAGAAGGTCACCGTGGTCAGCGCCGATGTTTACCGCCCCGCTGCGATAAAGCAGTTGGAAACCCTCGCTGGCGAGATCGGCGTGGATTTCTTTCCATCCACCGTCGATCAAAAGCCCGTGGACATTGCTCTTGCTGCCAGGGAGCACGCACGCATCCAGTTTAGCGATGTCTTGATTGTTGATACCGCCGGACGCTTGGCCGTCGACGAAGCCATGATGGGGGAGATTGCGGAGCTCGAAAAAGCCGTAACGCCGGTAGAAACGCTGTTTGTTGTTGATGCTATGACCGGACAGGATGCAGCCAATACCGCCAAGGCCTTTGGTGAGGCATTGCCACTCACCGGCGTGATCCTGACCAAAGTGGATGCTGACAGTCGTGGTGGAGCTGCGCTATCTGTCCGGCAGATCACGGGCAAGCCCATCAAGTTTTTGGGTGTGGGCGAAAAGACCGAGGCGCTGGATCCGTTTCATCCGGACCGCCTGGCTTCGCGCATTCTGGGCATGGGCGATGTGCTTTCTCTTATTGAGGAGGTAGAGCAGAAAGTTGACCGGGTTAAAGCCGAAAAACTGGCTCGAAAGGTTAAAAAAGGAAAGAAGTTTGATCTGGAAGACCTTCGGGATCAACTCCAGCAAATGAACAATATGGGCGGTATGGCGAGCATGCTGGACAAGATGCCAGGTATGGCGGGTATGGCTCAGGCGGCCCAGTCGCAGATCGACAACAAGTCCTTCGCCCGCATGGAGGCCATGATCAACTCTATGACGCCGCGAGAGCGGCGTAACCCTGAGCTTATTCAGGGCACTCGCAAGCGTCGCATCACCCAGGGCTCCGGTACTCAGGTACAGGACCTCAACCGACTGCTCAAGCAGCATAAGCAGATGGCCAAGATGATGAAGAAAATGAAGGGCGGGGGCATGGAGAAAATGATGCGCGGCATGGGGGGAATGATGCCTCCGGGAGGCGGCGGTTTCCCCCCCATGCGCTAAGCACTGAAAGGCGCTCTAAACGCCCGCAGGTATTGAAAAAATCACAGTGTGAGGGGCTTTCATCAGTCCCTGGTTTTCTGTATGATGCGCCACCTTTCGCAGGGGTCCGAAAAGCACTGTGCTTTACGGCTACCCGAAATTATCGAGTATTTGTCGATGATCTGTGGCCAAACGCCGATGATGGCAGAGGTTTACGGGTTTTCGCAGGAGTGAGTTGGCAAGGCAATGGTAACTATTCGACTTTCACGTAGTGGCGCCAAGAAACGCCCTTTTTATCACCTGACAGTGACTGACAGCCGCAGGTCTCGCGATGGCCGTTTTATCGAGCGCGTGGGGTTTTTTAATCCCGTAGCTCGCGGTCAGGAAGAGCGTCTGCGCGTTGACCGCGCTCGCATCGAGTACTGGCAGGGGCAGGGCGCGCAGCTGTCAGCTCGCGTAGCGAAGCTTCTCAGCGTCGCAGAAACGAGCAGCGAAGCGGCCTAACGGCCTCTCGGGCATGAACACGCCCGAGAATCAGATGCTTCTCGCCGGTAAGATTACCGGCGCTTATGGCATCAAGGGCTGGGTCAAGCTGCACGTTTTTACCGACCCTCCCGAGAATTTTTTTGCCTTCAGTCGTCACCAAGTTACGCGACGGGGGCGAGTAGAAAGCATCCAGTTTGCCGATGGACGTGTTCAAGGCAAGGGCTGGGTTGCCAGAGTCGTAGGGGTCGATACCCGTACCGACGCTGAGCTTCTTCGAGGTACCGAAATATGGGTCCCGAAGACAGATTTACCCGTTTTGGGTGCCGGCGATTATTACTGGCACCAGCTGCAGGGCTTACAGGTCTGGTGCGATCACGAGGGGCAAAGGCTACTCCTTGGTGAGGTAGACCATCTCCTTGAGACCGGCGCAAATGATGTACTGGTGCTGCGCCCCTGTGACGGCAGTATCGATGAGAGAGAGCGTCTCATCCCCTATCTTCCGGACGATGTTGTTTTGTCGGTAGATATGGACGACAGAAGTATGACCGTAGATTGGCACCCGGAGGATTAATGCGGGTTGCGATGGTGACACTCTTTCCGGAGACGCTGGACCTGGTGAGTGAAGTCGGTGTTACGGGGCGGGCGGTGCGCGACGAGCGATTGCAGATCGCCGCGATAAACCCGCGGGATTACACCACGGACCGCCATCGCAGTGTTGACGACCGTCCTTACGGGGGCGGCCCAGGCATGGTAATGAGGCCCGAGCCTCTAGCCGCAGCCCTTCAGGCGGGGCGGGATTTTGCGGGAGACGGCGCGCCAGTAATTTATCTGTCGCCCCAGGGTCGCAAATTTGACCACGATCGGGCGAAAGAATTTTCAGAGCTGCCCGGAATGGTGCTGCTCGCGGGTCGCTACGAAGGTGTTGATGAGCGGCTGGTTAAGTCAGCGGTGGATGAAGAGCTTTCCATCGGTGATTATGTTTTAAGCGGTGGTGAGTTGGCCGCACTGGTAGTTGTCGACGCGGTATCGCGCCTTCTGCCGGGAGTGCTGGGGCACGAGGACTCGGCAACAGAAGATTCCTTTGCTCAGGGTCTACTGGATTGCCCGCATTTTACGCGGCCAGAGCAGTATGAGGGGCAGGACGTTCCCTCGGTACTACTCAGTGGAGACCATGCGGCAATTCGGCGCTGGCGCTTAAAACAGGCGCTGGGGAGGACTTGGGAGAGACGCCCGGACCTGCTGGAGGCGCTGGAGCAGAGCAGAGAATTAACCGCCGAAGAGCAGATGCTCTTGGCGGAGTACCAAAAAGACCAGCGTTAGTCGGTGTTTTTGGTGTGGAGGTAGACGGTAAGTCTGTGAGTTTGCGTCGATTTTAGTGATTTCGGCGTAAAGCAGGACAATAGAATTTAATACATGATTATCCATTGGATGATCGAAGGTAGTTTGGGAGCAACAAAATGAGCACCAATGCAATAATTTCTCAGTTAGACGCTGAGCAGATGAACAAGGAACTGCCGGAGTTTGCCCCCGGTGACACCGTCGTTGTTCAGGTTAAAGTGAAAGAAGGCAGCCGTGAGCGACTTCAGGCTTTTGAGGGCGTTGTACTAGGCAAGCGCAATCGTGGCCTTAATTCCGCGTTCACCGTACGTAAGATTTCTCACGGTGTTGGTGTAGAGCGTACTTTTCAGACCTACTCTCGCCTCCTGGAGTCCATCGAGGTGAAGCGTCGTGGTGACGTTCGTCAGGCAAAACTCTACTACTTGCGTGAGCGTTCAGGTCGTTCCGCACGTATTAAAGAAAAGCTGGGTTGATTCGTGCGCCGCGATAGCGGCCATTGAACACTTGAGAGCGGCCTCCTTCTTCGAGGGACGGGCCGCTTTTTTGTTCCTCCTATCTATCGAACGTATGAAGCTTCCGTAGTTTGCTAAGCTCTCCACATGCCTGAGTCCGCTGCGAGCGCCGATTTCCCCCTTCTCGAAACCTATCTCGACGCTGTCTGGATGGAGAAGGGATTGAGTGAGAACACCCTGGCAGCGTATCGGCGAGACTTACAGGCCTTTTCTCGATGGTGTGCCCTGCGAAATCGCTCGGGCACAGAGGTCACTCGAAGCGATGTCGAGGCTTATCTCGCGAGTCTTCTAGAGGCAAAACGCTCCCCCCGTTCCGCAGCGCGCGCCTTGTCGTGCCTTAGGGGGTTTTATCGTTACCTGCTTCGTAGCGGGCATTTGTCTGATGATCCTACCCTCGGTTTGGATAGCCCCCGTTTGGGTCGCCCGCTGCCCAAGACACTCTCCGAAGCTGATGTAGATGCGCTACTCAAGGCGCCCAATCTGGATGACCCCATCGGCTTTCGAGACCGATGTATGTTGGAGTTGCTCTACGCCTGCGGCTTGCGCGTATCGGAATTGACCGGATTGACGCTGTCTCAGCTGAGTCTCAACCAGGGGGTGGTACGCATTACCGGCAAGGGCGGCAAGGAGCGTCTGGTACCCATTGGCGAGGAGGCCCTGCACTGGATGCAGCGCTATCTTCGAGAGGCTCGGCCAGAGCTATTGGGCAACACGACTTCAGAAGTGCTGTTTCCCAGCCGTCGTGCCCAGATGATGACGCGGCAAACCTTTTGGCATCGCATAAAACAGCATGCGATAACCGCCGGCATCCAAAAGTCTATTTCGCCGCATGTCCTGAGGCACGCTTTTGCCACGCACTTGGTGAATCACGGAGCGGACTTGCGCGTTGTGCAGTTGCTGTTGGGGCATAGCGATCTCAGTACCACACAGATATACACCCATGTGGCGCGACAGCGCCTGCAAAGCCTCCATTCAAAGCATCACCCCCGGGGCTAAAATAGTGCGGAGAGGCCTGAGTTAGTGTCCAACTTGTGGGCTATTTTCCCGCGATCAGTTGCTGAGTGAACTAATCAAGACTGGTATGATCCAATTTTTCGAAGAGCGTTTTTTTAATCGCTAATCGTGATGAACTTAATGGGACCTGTTTCATGTTTGTAAGTTGTAGTTCTACCCGTCGTACCGGTCGACCTTTGTTTGTTGAGTTGGCGCTGTGTCTTGTTGCCCTCGCCTCATCGGTCTATGCCGATGAGGGCGTCGACCCTGCTATCGAAAAGAAGCTCCGCGCACGGCTGGGCGCACCGCAGATTGGTCTGGAAGTTCAGAGTGTCGAAGCCAGCGAACTGCCGGGTCTGTATAAGGTGGGTATTGAGCAGGGGCCAACGATTTATTCCACAGAGGATGGCGATTACTTCCTGGTTGGTGATCTTTACAACGTTGGTGTCACCGGATTGGTGAATCTGGGCGAGCAGCAACGCTCTGACGACCGTAAAGAAGCCATCGCGGCGGTGCCTGAGAAAGACGTCATCGTGTTTCCTGCCGAGGGTGAGACTCTAGGTAGCATCACTGTATTTACTGATGTCTCCTGTTTTTATTGTCAAAAGCTTCATAAAGAAGTTCCAGAGTTAAACCGTCGAGGCGTGGAAGTCCGGTACCTGGCCTACCCACGGCAAGGGATTGGTTCTCCTGGTTTTCGTCAGCTGGCCAGCGCCTGGTGTGCGGACGATCGGCAGGCGACTCTGACGGCGTTCAAGAACCGTGAAGAACTTGAGGAAAATGTCTGCCCCGGCAATCCTATTGCTGAGCAGTTTGCACTGGGTCAACAATTGGGCGTGCGCGGCACACCTGCCATTGTCACGCCAAAGGGCGAGATGATTCCGGGCTACAAGAGCGCCGATGACCTTATCGCGGTGCTGGGTCTATAGTCCTGAGGATCTGTCGTAGCAGTCTTTGGGCTGAGGTCTCATCCGTTTAATCTACGCTTGGTTTGACAGTCTTAAGCGCGAGCTTTAGTTTCTCGACCCTTTCGTGTCTGTGCCGTCTGCGGATAGACGGTTTTTACATTTGGTAAGTTAAGCAAGCGAGTCCCCGTGGAAGAGCAATTTCAGCGCATTCAGCGCCTCCCTCCTTATGTGTTCAGCATCGTCGGTGATTTGAAGCAGGCCGCGCGGGCGGCGGGGGAGGACATTATAGATTTCGGTATGGGCAACCCTGATCAGCCTACGCCTTCGCACATCGTTGAGAAAATGGTGGAAGCGGCGCAGCGACCGGATACCCATCGTTACTCGCAGTCAAAAGGTATTCCGCGGCTGCGTAAGGCTATCTGTGATTGGTATCGCCACCGTTATGCGGTGGAGTTAGATCCCGAAACAGAGGCCATTGTGACTCTCGGCTCAAAAGAGGGTCTAGCGCATCTTGCGTTGGCGACGACCGGTCCCGGCGACGCCATTCTTGTTCCCAACCCGTCCTATCCAATTCACCCCTATGGTTTTGTGATCTCTGGTGCGGATATACGTCACGTCCCCATGGGAGATGAAACCGAGTTTTTTGAAGAACTGGAGAACGCGATTCGCAACAGCTGGCCGAAACCCAAGATGCTGGTGCTGAACTTTCCCTCCAACCCCACGACAGACTGTGTCGAGCTGCCGTTTTTTGAGAAGGTGGTGGAGATAGCGCGCGAACACCAGATTTGGGTAGTGCAGGACCTTGCCTACGCGGATCTCTGCTTTGATGGATATGTAGCGCCCTCGATTTTGCAGGTAGAAGGCGCGCGAGACGTTGCCGTCGAGTTTTTTAGTATGTCTAAAAGCTACAACATGCCCGGATGGCGTATTGGCTTTTGTTGCGGTAATTCGACACTCGTGGGAGCCCTTGCGCGTATGAAGTCCTATCTGGATTACGGCATGTTTACGCCGATTCAGGTTGCAGCCATTGCCGCATTGGAGGGCGATCAGACGTGCGTGTCCGAGATCAATGCGATGTATCGCTCTCGCCGCGATGTTTTGTGTGATGGTTTAACAGCCAGTGGGTGGCCGGTGACGCCCCCCAAGGCGACCATGTTTGTGTGGGCGCAGATTCCCGAGTCTTATCGTGAGCTGGGGTCTTTGGAGTTCAGTAAGAAACTGCTCCAGGATGCGAAGGTTGCTGTATCCCCGGGTATTGGTTTTGGAGAATATGGCGAGGGCTATGTGCGCTTTGGCCTTATCGAGAATGAACACAGAACGCGTCAGGCGATCCGAAACATTAAGCGCATGTTTCGTGAAGATGGTGTGCCAGGTGCCTGACCTACCCATGGGACCTTTTTCGTCCGGTATAAACAACTTATGGAGAAGACTGACAAAATGAGCGCATTGCGGATTGGAGTCTGCGGTAACGGCACAGTCGGTGGTGGCACCATTGAGCTGCTTCGCAATCAGGCGGCGCTATTGAGTGCGCGGTCCGGCCGTGAGCTTGTGCTAACGCGGATTGGTGCGCGTCGAGATCGAGATGACTGTCCCGCTCTCGATGTACCTGTACACCGTGATCTCCTTGAGGTGGCCCACGCCGAGGATGTCGACGTCCTCGTAGAGAGTATCGGTGGTACGAGCCTCGCAAAGGAACTCGTTGAAACGGCACTTCGCAGTGGTAAGTCTGTCGTAACCGCGAACAAGGCCTTGGTAGCTGAGCACGGCAATGAGCTGCTTGCGCTTGCCGAAGAGTGCAATCAAAGCCTGCTCTGTGAGGCCGCTGTTGCCGGCGGCGTGCCGATACTCAAAGCGCTTCGGGATGGCATGGCCGCTAATTCGGTGAGTGAGCTTTCCGGCATTATTAATGGCACCGGTAACTTCATTCTTACAGAGATGGGCGCTCATCAGCGATCCTTTGACGATGTGTTGACCGAAGCGCAGGCGCTGGGCTACGCCGAAGCGGATCCAACCTTTGATGTAGAGGGGATTGATGCAGCGCACAAGCTAAGCATCCTTGCTGCCATGGCATTTGCGACACCGCTTAATTTCCCGGCGGTATTCTGTGAGGGCATCAGTGCGGTAACACCTGCAGATATTCAGTTTGCTGACGAGTTGGGCTATCGCATAAAGCATCTCGGGATTGCCAAGCAGCACGCTGATGGCGTGGAGTTACGTGTCCATCCGACGCTGCTCCCCAAAGATGCCTTGCTCGCCAGTGTCGACGGCGTGCTCAATGCCGTGCGTTTGCAGGGCGATGCCGCGGGAGAGACGGTGTATTCTGGCGCAGGCGCGGGACGTTTCCCGACGGCATCCGCGGTGGTTGCAGATCTAGTGGATCTTGCCCGGGCGGACACAAAGCCTTTGCATTGTCTGGGTGTGCCGGTTGCAAAGCTGGAACCCCAGCCTATATTGCCTATGGATGCGGTGTCCTGTGCCTGGTATCTCCGTCTGGAAGCTGAGGATCGCCCGGGAGTGATGTCCCAGCTGGCCAGTTGCCTGGGCGCGGAAGGTATTAGTATCGAAGCGCTGATTCAAAAGCCGCCAAAAGGAGCAGCCTCGACCGTTCCCGTCGTGGTGCTTACTAACGCCGCCCGAGAGGATGCACTGCGCCGCGCGGTTTCGGCTATCGCCGCGCTGCCCGGGATTGATCAGCCACACTGCATTCGAATCGAATCGCCGAACTAGGGGGAATCCTGTGCGCTACATCAGTACCCGAGGCACCGCACCAACGCTCAGTTTCGAAGAGGTATTGCTCACCGGCCTGGCGAGTGATGGTGGACTGTATGTCCCCGAGAGCCTTCCGAGCTTCACTTCTGCAGATCTGGAGGAGATGGCTTCTCTGGATTACGCATCGCTTGCCCATCGGATCCTGCTGCCCTTTGTCGAAGAAGCCTTCGGCAGTGAGGAACTTCGAGTCATTATTGACGAGACTTATGCCGTGTTCCGGCATTCGGCGGTCGCGCCCCTGGTGCAGCTTGAGCACAATCAGTGGGTGCTTGAACTTTTCCATGGACCCACTTTGGCGTTCAAAGATTTTGCGCTGCAGCTGCTGGGACGATTGCTCGACGCGGTTCTGAAGCGCCGTGGAGAAAAAGTGGTGATCATGGGGGCCACGTCGGGAGACACGGGTTCCGCTGCCATCGCTGGATGTCAGCGCTGCGACAACATCGATATTTTTATTCTGCATCCGCATCAGCGGGTGTCTGAAGTGCAGCGTCGTCAGATGACCACGCTGAGCGGTCCGACGATTCATAATCTCGCCATTGAAGGCAATTTCGATGACTGCCAGGCTATGGTGAAAGCAAGCTTTCGGGATCAGAGTTTTCTTCCCGAAGGGCGCAGCCTTGTCGCGGTTAACTCCATCAACTGGGCTCGCATTATGGCCCAGATTGTTTACTACTTTTACGCGGGGCTCGCTTTGGGTGCCCCTCATCGCGCAGCCGCTTATTCGGTTCCCACCGGCAACTTCGGTGACATTTTTGCAGGTTATCTTGCCTCCAAGATGGGCCTACCTATCGCTCAGCTGATGATCGCAACCAATCGCAACGATGTACTCCATCGTTTGTTGAGCAGCGGTGATTACGCCCGACAGGCGCTGGAGCACACCTTGTCACCAAGCATGGATATCTCCGTATCCAGCAACTTCGAACGCCTGATGTTTGATCTTTACGATCGCGATGGGGCGGCGATAGCTGGACTCATGGCGGCCTTTGATAGTGGCGACATTGCGCTATCTGAGAAGGCGATGGCCAACGCTCGAAAGATGTTCGCCAGTCATCGTGTTGATGACGCTGAGACGCTGTCCTGCATAGCATCGGTCTGGGATCAGACCGGCTATCTCCTGGATCCTCATAGTGCGATCGGGTATGCCGCTGCCAAGCAGTCAAAGGCTCATCCCGATGTATCGTGGGTAACGCTGGCGACTGCCCATCCGGCGAAGTTTCCCGATGCCATCGAGCAGGCTGCCGTAGGAACCGCACCGCAGCTGCCGGCGCATCTGGCTGATCTCTTTGATCTTGATGAGCACTTTGATGTTTTGCCCAAGGACATCGCTGCGGTGCAGCGTTTTATGTCCGAACACCTGGGCGCTTAATTGTCGCGTCGCCAGCGCAGCATTCGCCGGCGCGAGAGTGACGGTGCTGAAAAATTCAGCGGACTCTCTCCGTTACTCGCCCGAGTGTATGCCGCAAGGGGAGTCACAGATACCTCAGACTTAGATCTTGCCCTGTCGGCGCTTCTCTCGCCTGCACTTTTGGCGGGACTTCCTGCAGCGAGCGAGCGCCTCGAAAAAGCACTCGAGCGCGACGAAAGTATCCTCATTGTTGGAGATTTTGATGCTGACGGTGCCACGAGCACGGCGCTGGCGGTCGCGGGTCTCCGTCAGTTTGGCGCCACGCGCGTTGACTATCTGGTTCCCAATCGCTTTGAGTTTGGTTACGGACTGACGCCAGGCATTGTCGATCTGGCAGCGCAGCGCAAACCTGATCTGATTATCACTGTGGACAATGGGATTTCGTCTGTCGAGGGCGTGGCTGCCGCAAACGCTGCGGGCATTGAAGTGCTGATAACCGATCATCACTTACCCGGTGATGAGTTGCCTGCTGCATCGGTGATCGTCAATCCAAATCAGCGTGGCTGTGAGTTTCCGAGCAAGGCGCTAGCGGGCGTGGGGGTTATGTTTTACCTCCTTCTTGCCCTGCGTACACGACTCAGAGATCGCGGATGGTTCGACGAAAGAGGCATCCAGGTGCCGCATCTGGGCGCGTTTTTGGATCTGGTGGCCTTGGGCACAGTCGCTGACGTAGTGCCTCTGGATCACAATAATCGAATCCTTGTGCAGGGCGGTTTGGCGCGAATGCGCAGCGGGCGCGCTCGTCCGGGTATCAACGCTTTACTGAGTGTGGCGGGGCGCGATCCCGACACCGTTGTAGCGAGCGACCTGGGTTTTGCCGCGGGTCCGCGATTGAACGCAGCGGGGCGTTTGGACGATATGTCTCTGGGTATCGAGTGTTTGCTGTCGGAGGATCCGAGGCAGGCACGCGGCATCGCTCTCGAGCTGGATAGCATGAATCGTGAGCGTCAACGCATCGAGCGGGGCATGGAAGAAGAAGCCCTTGCGGCGCTGGCCGGGCTCAAGCTCAAGGAGAGTGACTTACCCCCAGCGCTGGTACTCCATGATTCAGGTTGGCACCAGGGCGTGGTGGGCATTCTGGCCTCGCGGATCAAAGATCGGTTTCACCGACCGGTGATTGCCTTTGCCAGAAGCGGGGAGGGTGAACTCAAAGGTTCCGGCCGGGGAATACCTGGCATGCATCTTCGGGACCTTCTGGATACCGTGGCGACGAGCCACCCGGGTCTTATCGACCGTTTTGGAGGACATGCCATGGCGGCGGGCCTGTCGTTGGCGGAGTCACACTTTGACCAATTCGCTGAGGCCTTTACCGATGCGGTTCAAAAAGCGGGCGGCCTCATGCTCGAGCCGGTATTGGAGAGCGACGGCGAATTGCTTCCTGAGGATTTTGCCCTTGAGACGGCAGAAATGCTGCGCGACGCCGGCCCCTGGGGGCAATTGTTTCCCGAACCCCTATTTGACGGTATTTTTGAGTTACGTTCCCAGCGCATTGTAGGAGAACGCCATCTCAAAATGAGTCTCGCCAGGCCCGGGGACGAGGCGCCTCTGGAAGCGATTGCCTTTGGTGTTGATACCGAGCGTTGGCCGGACTCGTCGGTGAGGCAAGTCAAACTAGCCTATCGTCTGGATGTGAATCAGTTTCGCGGTGAGCGGCGTCTGCAGTTGCTCGTCGAGCAAATCGAAGCCCTCTGAAGATGTCTCTTTAGGGCCTTGCTAGGGTAGAATGGCCGCCTTTTTTGACGAGCCGTTTCTATGCTGGAAATCAACCCACTTATTCAAAGTCTGAAAGATATCGAGGCGCGTACCGACGTGCTTAGGGGGTATCTTTGACGTTGATCAGCGTCGTGAACGTCTTTCGGAAGTCGAGCTAGAGCTCGCGGAGCCCAGTGTTTGGGACCAGCCAGAACGAGCTCAGGATCTTGGGCGCGAGAGAGCCTCTCTCGAGGCAATCGTAAGCTCCATTGAAGCCCTGGACACCGGCGCATCGGATATCCTTGATCTGCTTGAGATGGCCTCCGAGGAAAACGACGAGGCTGCGGTCAGTGAATTAGAGCAAGAGATTCAGGCATTGCTCAAGGTGCTGGAACAGCTGGAATTCCGGCGCATGTTTAACGGCGAGATGGACGCAAACAATGCGTTTCTGGACATCCAGTCGGGCTCCGGCGGTACCGAGGCTCAGGACTGGGCCGAGATTCTTTTGCGGATGTATTTACGTTGGGGCGAGTCCCGGGGATTTTCTACAGACTTGATTGAAGCATCGGGTGGCGATGTTGCCGGCATCAAGAGTGCAACGATCAAGTTCACCGGGGAGTACGCCTTTGGTTGGCTGCGAACGGAGACCGGTGTCCACCGTCTTGTACGTAAGTCGCCCTTTGATTCGGGAAACCGACGGCATACATCCTTTGCGTCAGTGTTTGTAGCCCCGGAGATTGACGACAATATCGAGATTGAGATCAACCCTGCGGATCTTCGCGTTGATACTTATCGTGCCAGTGGAGCAGGCGGGCAGCACGTTAATAAAACAGACTCTGCCGTGCGCTTGACCCACAATCCGTCGGGCATCGTCGTGCAATGCCAGACCGAGCGTTCCCAGCATCAGAACCGTGATAATGCGATGAAGCTCCTGCGTGGGAAGCTCTACGAGATGGAGATTCTTAAGCGCAATGAAGAAAAGCAGATCATGGAAGACAACAAGGCCGATATCGGATGGGGCAGTCAGATTCGTAGCTACGTTCTAGATGCTTCACGTATCAAGGATCTTCGCACCAACGTGGAGACAAGCAACACCCAGGCGGTGCTCGATGGCGATATCGATCAGTTTATCGAAGCATCTTTGAAGAAAGGCCTGTAGTTGTAGATAGCGTGGATAGAGTGGGTAGTGTGAATAGAGCGGACACGGTACAAGGGTCAGGAAACAGAATATGAGTGAATCAGACAGCAACACGCCTCGGACTGCCGAAGACGAAAATAAACTGGTAGCCGAGCGCCGGGGCAAGCTTGCGAGCCTGCGGGAACAGGGCAACCCTTTTCCCAATGATTTTCGACGCTCGGCCACGGCGGCACAGTTGCAAGAAGACTTTGCGGAGGAAGAAAAGGCTGCGCTGGAAGAACGCAATGAAGAGTTTTCGGTAGCGGGGCGCCTCATCCGCAATCGGGGTGCTTTTTTGCTGATACAGGACGGTGAGGGTCAAATCCAGCTGTATGTCGATCGCAAGGGACTGGACGAAGAGACGCTAGCCAGTATCAAGAGCTGGGACCTTGGCGACATCGTTGCCGCACGGGGTCCGCTGCACAGATCGGGCAAAGGCGATCTGTATATCAACATGCGTGAAGCCCGGTTACTTACCAAGGCACTGCGCCCATTGCCAGACAAGTATCACGGGCTGGCCGATCAGGAGCTTCGCTACCGTCAACGCTACGTCGATCTCATTGTTAACGAGCAATCCCGAGATGTGTTTCGCACGCGCTCCAAGGTGATCAGCTACATCCGAAGATTTATGGATGGTCGAGCATTCATGGAAGTGGAGACACCCATGATGCAGCCCATTCCTGGTGGTGCCGCGGCAAAGCCTTTTGTCACCCATCACAATGCTCTGGATCTGACGATGTATTTGCGCATCGCTCCGGAGCTGTATCTCAAGCGTCTGACCGTGGGCGGTTTTGAGCGGGTCTACGAAATTAACCGTAACTTCCGCAATGAGGGGCTTTCTACCCGGCATAACCCCGAGTTCACTATGTTGGAGTACTACTGGGCTTATGCGGACTATCGCGATGCCATGGATCTAACCGAAGCGATGCTTCGAGGTCTCACAGAGGAAGTGCTGGGCTCGCAGCAGGTGACTTATCAGGGGCAGGAATTCGACTTTGCGAAACCCTTTGCACGCATGACAGTGATCGAGGCGATACTGGCTCACAACCCCGATCTGAGCGCGAGCGACATCGACGAGTACGAAAAGGCAAAGGCTGTGGCCGAGGGCCTTGGCATAGAAGTTAACAAAGCCTGGGGTCTGGGTAAGATTCAAATCGAGATTTTCGAAAAGACCGCTGAGCATCGTCTTGAGCAGCCAACCTTTATCACGGCTTATCCCACTGAGGTGTCACCGCTGGCCAGACGCAATGACGATGATCCCTTTGTCGCCGATCGATTTGAGTTCTTTGTTGCCGGTAGAGAACTGGCGAACGGCTTTAGTGAGCTTAACGATGCCGAGGATCAGGCCCAGCGTTTTAAGGAGCAGGTGGAGCAGAAAGACGCCGGCGACGAAGAGGCCATGCACTTTGACGCGGACTATGTCCGTGCCCTTGAGTACGGCATGCCGCCCACGGCAGGTGAGGGTATCGGTATTGATCGCCTGGTAATGTTGTTGACGGATTCACCTTCAATTCGAGATGTATTGCTGTTTCCACATATGCGCCCTGAGTGATTTTCCCGCCGCAGCGGGTGCTACACTCAACTAATAACGGATTGCGAATTTCATACTATGCTGCAGAAGCTCATCCTCATCGCACTGACCGCTGTTTTGGCAGCGTGCGCGGGAGCGCCAACCGAGCCGGTAGACCCGCCTGAGCAACGCTCACCGGAAGACGTCAAGCTCACGTTAAATCTGCCGGAAGAGGCGGATAACTGCATTTGTCAGTCGCCGGAGGCGAACGATCGCACGTTTCTGGAGCGTGGTATGGAGACTCTGGCCGACGGTGAGTACATCGAGGCCGTACAGTATTTTCAGCGCTATCAGCGACTCGAACAGCTTCCTTTGGCACAGTGGGAAGGTGATCTCGCAATCGCCTATGTGAGTATGCTACCCAGTAGCCCCTTCTTTGATGTGAACGCGGCACTTCGCGCCTACACGGATCTACAATCCCGCGAGCCCGAAGGTCAGAAACACCACAGCATCGTGATTATGCAGCAGGCCCTGGAGTCCTTCGTTCTTATGGAGCGACATATCTGGGATCTTGAGAGCCGAACGGACATGCTGCAGGAAGATCTTGATAAGCGAGAGCAGGCTCTCAAGCGGCTTCGGGAACTGACACTGGGTCAACCGGAAGACTGACGGTAAAGGTAGAGCCCTCGCCGGGATTGCTCGCAACGGTGATTGTGCCTCCCATCAGTTCACAAAACTCCCGACAAATAGCCAGGCCAAGTCCCGTACCACCGTAGGTATTGCTGGTGGCATCTTCGGCCTGCACAAAGGCTTCGAAAACCAGCGCTTGCTGCTCCTTAGTCATCCCTATGCCTGTATCGCTAACCGCGATGTTCAGATCCCCGGTGGACTCCACCACAGAGGCATGCACGCGGATAATGCCCTGCTCGGTAAACTTCGCGGCGTTGCTTAGAAGGTTTACGATAATCTGGCGAAACTTAACCGCGTCATTGTGAATTATGGGCAGCTCGCTAAAGTCGTCGCACTGCAGAACATTACCGTTTCTGCGCAGCAGCGGCGCAAGGGCATCGACGGCCATGGTAAGTGCTTCGCCCGGGTGAAATTGCTCCCGAAGGAGGGTCATCTTTCCGGTTTCTATTTTGGAGAGATCCAGTATGTCGTCGATGAGTGCAAGGAGCTGTCGCCCTGAAAGCACGATCTTGTCGAGGTCGTTTTGGTGCTGCTCGCGGTTCACCGGTGTCTGGTCATCCAGCTCATCGTGGAGCATTTCGCTGTAGCCGATGATGGCATTGAGCGGCGTGCGAAGTTCGTGGCTAACGTTTGCGAGAAAACGCGATTTGGCTGCATTGGCTTCGTCGGCGCTGAGCTTGGCATCTTTTTCTTCGTCGATTGCTCGCCGCAGCTTGTCGGACATGCTGTTGAATGCCGTGGCGAGATCGCCGAGTTCTCCGTCATCGTCAATGTCTTCGATACGATAGTCCAACTCACCAGCGCCCAGGCGCTGAGTGCCCCGTTTCAGGCGTTTAAGATTGTCGTTGGTATAGCGAACAAGAAAGAAACCCAGAGTCGCGGTTAGAAATATGGAGGCGATGAAGCCCAGTACCGTGATTCTGTCTGTGAGAGCGATCGTACGGTCAATCACATTGGCTCGCTGTACCGCAATAAAGGCCTGACGTTGTTCCAGTTCTTTTAAACGCTGGCTGACTTCGAGATAGGGGATGGGGTCATCAACATCTGACTGCCATTGGGGGTCATTGTAGTTTTCGTAAAAATCTCCCCAGATGCTCAGCAAGCGCGTGCTGCTTTCGCGCAGAAGATTGAACTGCAAGGCGGTGACATCACTACCCATGCCTCCCAGGGCTTCTACGGTACTGCGGGTCGCTGCGATTCCGCTCAGAGCAATGCGTAAATCTTCTTCAGCCAGACGGTCGTCGGTGTTTTCTCTCAGGGTCGACAGGACAAGGATCTTTTGGCGTTGATCCTCAAGTTGTTTGGCCAGTTCCGTGGAGAGTTGCCCCGCGGTGACTGCCTGGCGATAGGCCACCATACTTTCGCTTCGTGCGTAGCTGCCCCAAAAGTGGGTGCCCACGTTGATGGCAAACAGAATCAGAATAGTGAACAGAGACAGGGTGAGACGCCGACGGAGACTCATGATGCTGTGTCTCGTGATTTCAGAAGCCGGCTGATTTTTTCAAGCAATACCGGGAAGTCGATGGGCTTGGTGGCGTAGTCATCACAACCGGCGTCGAGGGCCTTGTCCCGATCTTCGGGCATTGCGTGGGCGGTGAGGGCAATAATCGCAGTTCCCGCTAACTCGCTGTTGGCACGAACCCTGCGGCAGACTGTCCAGCCGTCGACAACGGGAAGATTCATGTCCAACAGTACCAGCGCGGGTCGCTCAGCTGCAATGCAGTCCAGAGCCTTGGCACCATCCTCAGCAAGGAGGGCGTCGTAGCCGGCACGCTTGAGTCGCCGACTGAGCATGTCGCGGTTCAGTTCATTGTCCTCTACCAGCAGGATTTGATGGGTGCTCATGGGAGTTCCTGCTCCAGAGGATGGACTAGTAGAGCCTCGTCGATGCCCGGAGCCTGTACCTCGCGACTGGGGCCCAGCGCATAAGCCGCTCCCAGCGCCTCTCGCGTCGACTCTGCAATGAGGATCTCGCCCCGCTGGGCAACATCTTCTATGCGCGAGGTCACGTTCATCGCATGGCCCACAAAGCCGTATTTGCTGCGGCGCTCCGAACCAATATTGCCCGCAATAACGTTACCGGTATTCAGGGCGATTCCCATGGCCAGTTCGGGCAGCCCGTCGGCGCGATTCGCCCCGTTGATCTCGTCCATGGCAGCCTGCATGGCAAGTGCGCAGCGCGCTGCCCGGTCAGGGTCATCGTCGTGACGACGTGGCGCGCCAAACACCGCAAGAATGGCGTCGCCAAGAAACTCATCTATGGTGCCACCGTACTCGAGGATGATGTCCGTCATGGCACCCAGATAGCGATTCAGCATGCTCACCACGCGATCCGGGGCCAACTGCTCACTCATGGTCGTGAAACCCCGAATGTCGGACATCATTATCGTGACCTCGCGCAGATCTCCCCCCAGCTCCAGGCCTTCGGGGCGCTCGAGGATTTCCGTGACGATGTCATCGGACAAGTAGCGACCGAAGGTCGCGCGTATAAAACGCTCGTTACGCTCCAGTTGATCACGATATAGCTGTTCACGGTCATGCCATTGCTTGCGTTCGATGCCGGCCTTGATGCGAGCCTGCAGCAAGACCGGGTTAAACGGTTTAAACAGGTAGTCGTCTGCGCCAGCCTCAATGCACTCGATAATGCCCTGCATGTCCTGCTCGCCGGAAATCATGATCACCGGGGTTGCGCGCAGCTTGGGCTCGGCTTTGATTCGCCGCAAGACCTCTCGGCCATCCATACCCGGCATCATGCGATCCAATAGCACAACGTCAACATCGGCATCGGCGAGCATCTTCAGCGCTTCTTCGCCGCTGGGCGCCGTAACCACAAAGTGGCCGCTGCGAGTGAGATAGCGCGCGAGAAGCGCGCGATTTTCCTCTCGGTCATCGACGGCCAGAATAAAGCCTGGTTCGCTGGTGATTTGAGCGATTTGCTGAAGCGCTTCTGTGTCGCCGGCCGTGCCCGACAGCGCCGGTTCTGCGGTGCCCTCCAGCACTCGCTCGATGGCGCTCTTCAGGGCCGCGTTGGGGGTGCTCACAGTTTCGGCGAGCATCTCTGCATATCCCCGTAAGGCGCCTGCAAGATTGCGTAGCTCGTGAGTGTCTTCGGTTTCTTCCTCCAACAGGGGAGCTATGTTTGCAGCGCAGGCGGCGAGGGCATGCCAGTCTTCCAGCGCTTCCTCGTCGAGCTCCGGTAAGTCTGGCGCAGATAGGGCGCCAACCTCGAGGACCGCCGACTGCAGGACAACGCGCATGCTGCGCGCTGACACCGCTGACTGCACGGCAGTCTCCAGTGCACCGGCGTCACTGTGTGGGTTACCGTCACTCACGCTCGAATTTTTCTCCGCGCCAGATGAAATGTTGGCTGCATGCTAATGCCTGATGAATTGAATTCCTCGAGTATAGCGACCACGGCAATATTCGGGGAAGTGACCTGTATCTCATAGTGTTTAAGGAAGTGGATGCGCGCAGCGGAAAATTTGATGTAACATGAGCGTATCGCGAAAGCAGGCAAGCACGGGTGGCTTGAACGTACTCCATGTTGCAACAGGTAGAAATATTTCAGGGTCTATCGGACGACGAACTTTCAGCGCTCGCTGAGAGCAGCACCAGCCGGTCTTTTCCCAAGAATACAGTGGTCATTCACGAGAATGACCCCGCAGATTCTTTGTTTGTTATCGAAGCGGGCAAAGTGAAGGTTTACTGCAGCGATAAGAATGGCAAAGAGTTCATCATGAACACCCAGGGCGAGGGTGATTATTTTGGTGAACTTGCGCTCCTGGACGACTCCACGCGCTCGGCATCCGTGCGTACCGTCGAAAAGTGCAACTTTTGCATCATCTACAAAGAAGACTTCAATCGAGTTCTGGAAGTCCATCCGAGCATCTCGCGAAAACTCATAGCGAACCTGGCCTCACGGGTCCGCAAGCTCACTGCAGACGTTAAGAGCCTGGCGCTCCAAGACGTCTATGGCCGGGTTGCGAACGTACTCATGGATCTGTCCGAAGAGCGGGGCGATGGAACCCTGTATATCGGCGAAAAGCTGACTCAGCAGGACATTGCCGATCGCGTCGGTGCCTCCCGCGAGATGGTCGCTCGTATTCTCAAAGATTTGACGATAGGTGAATACATCCGATTCGAGGGTCGCCATATCATCATCAATACACGACTGCCGGCCAAGTACTAAACTAAGTACCGTGTTTCGCGGCGATTTTTGACCCTGACTCCACCCTAAGCCTAATCAACATCTGCGACACTTTCGACGCGCACCTTTAGCTTACCGTGAGCAAGACGGGCGTTGAGCGTTTGCTCGGCGACTACCTCCTCACTGCCCTTCACGACGACTCCCTGTTCATCGCTGATTATGGCGTAGCCTCGCTCCAGGATCGCGAGGGGATTAAGGCTCTTTAGCACCTGCTCTCGACGCTCCAGTCCCTGCCGATGAGCGATTAGCTGTTTTTCTACCGCCGTATCCAGAGCCGCGCGCTGCCGCGTGATGTGCTCCTGACTGTGTACGATGCGACGCAAAGGGGAGCGGGCCAGTAAGCGCTCGCTACGCAGTTGGTGCTCCCGTTGCAGCTGATCAAGGCGCTGTTTGATGGCTCGCTGCAGCCGGTTCTCGAGTTCGTCCAGGCGCTGAGACTGCTCCCTGAGTCGGTCCCCCGGATGCTTGAGTCTGGCTTTTTGGCTTTCGAGACTGAGTCTTGCGCGTTCCAAACGATGTTGAATGGCCCGGTTCAGGCGCTTTTGCGCCAGCTCCAGCTGCAGGAGGAGTTCAGCGCGATCCTCGCTGAGTAACTCCGCCGCTGCGCTGGGGGTAGGCGCTCGTACATCCGCAGCAAAGTCTGCAATGGTGACGTCTACTTCATGGCCCACGCCCGCCACGACGGGCAGCTCGCTGGCGACGATTGCGCGTGCCAGTGCTTCGTCATTAAAAGCCCAGAGATCCTCTAGAGATCCGCCTCCCCGAGCGAGAATAATCGCATCGAAGTCACAATCTTCGCGGCTTTTCGCGTATTGATTGGCGTTGTCCAGGGTCTGGACGATTTCTCCGGCGGCCCCCTCGCCCTGTACCGGCACGGGTAAAAGGGTCACACGGATAGCGGGGTTTCTGCGGGCAAGTACCTGAAGGATGTCCTGGAAAGCGGCTCCCGTGGGCGAGGTAATCACGGCCAGGTGAGTCACGGAGCGGGGGAGATCTTTTTTCTTGTCTGCGTCGAAGAGACCTTCGTGGCGCAGTTGATCCCGCAGGGCTTCAAAGCGTGCCTGCAGCGCGCCGGCTCCTGCAGGCTCGAGAAACTCCCCTATCAGTTGAAACTCACCACGCCCTTCATAGAGTGATACGCGTGCCCGCAAGCGCACCTGATCGCCATTCGTTGGACTGAATCGCAGACGCTGATTGTAGTTTTTGAACATGGCACAACGTACCTGTGCCTTATCGTCTTTTAGAGTGAAGTACCAGTGGCCAGATGACGGACGGGCGAAGTTAGACAGTTCTCCTTCAACCCATACGAAGCTGAAGTGGCTCTCCAGAAGGCTGCGGGCCTGCCGATTGAGCTGGCTGGGAGAGAGAATGTCAGCCTCAGCCATTGTTGTAGCCATGTGCCATTTCCTTTAACTAATTGCGTTGACAGGCGACTTCGCTATTACGCAGCGGGCCTTAAGGTTTTATACTAGGGAGTTTACTCGACCGAACAGCGTCTGGAGGAACCAACATGTTGCGTATCGAACAGGAAGCGCTGACTTTTGACGATGTTCTCCTGCTGCCCGGGTATTCCGAGGTGGTCGCCACAGATGTGTCCCTACAAACCCGCCTTACCCGAGAGATTAGCCTGAATCTGCCCCTTGTGTCCGCTGCAATGGATACGGTGACTGAGGCTCGTCTTGCAATTGCCATGGCCCAGGAAGGCGGTATAGGCATTATCCACAAGAGTATGAGTATCGCCGAGCAGGCTGCGGAGGTACTTCGGGTCAAGAAGTACGAAAGTGGCGTCGTGAAGGACCCGATTACCATTCAGCAGGACGCAAGCCTCGCTCAACTCATCGAACTTACCTCTGCGAACGGCATTTCGGGTGTTCCGGTGCTTGCTGGCGACGATTTGGTGGGGATCGTGACGCGGCGCGATATGCGTTTTGAGACGGAGATGGACAAAGCCGTGTCATCGCTCATGACACCCCGCGATAAGCTGGTTACGGTAAACGAGGGCGCGGATTCGGCGGAGGTTCAGCGTTTACTGCACCAACACCGTATCGAAAAGATACTGGTAGTGGATGACGAGTTTAACCTCCGCGGCATGATCACCGTGAAGGACTTTGATAAGGCGGAGAACTACCCCCGCGCCTGTAAGGACAGTTTTGGTCGTCTGCGCGTGGGTGCGTCTGTGGGCACCAGTGCTGATACGGAAGAGCGAGTTGCAGCGCTCATAGAGGCGGGTGTTGATGTACTGGTCGTGGATACTGCCCACGGTCATTCGCGCAACGTATTGCAGCGCGTTCGTATGATTAAAGCGGATTATCCGGGCGTACAGATCATTGGCGGCAACATTGCCACGGGCGAAGCTGCCCTGGCCCTGGCCGAAGCCGGCGCTGATGCCGTGAAAGTAGGCATCGGGCCCGGGTCTATCTGCACGACCCGGATTGTTACGGGCATCGGTGTCCCGCAAGTCACGGCTATTGCTGATGCGGTCGCCGCTCTGAAAGACACCTAT